>JABDJR010000282.1 GCA_013003415.1 Candidatus Eiseniibacteriota bacterium
TCCCTAATCCGCGAGGGCAGCAACTCACCTGCCACCTTGGTCATTGGGACCTTTAACGTGCGACGTGCCGTCCAACTCACGATGCTCGTACAAAGATTGTATTGACCGTACGAGGCCTAGTGTAATAGGAGACGCAGCTTCTTGACTAGAAGAATTCTCCAAACCAACGCTTCATGGGTGCAGAAATTTTTCCGAAGAGGTGCGGTTCTTCAACACGATCAGAATCTTTCTGTTCGCGTGACTGCAAAACCAAACCCACTGCAGTTGCGTAACGCGGATCTTCAACGTCGTCGCGCAATCCAACCAGGCCGCGGGGAACCCCGATCCGGGCTGGCATCTCGAAGATGCGTTCCGTCAGTTCGACTACGCCTTCAAGCAAAGCGCCGCCACCAGTGAGAACAACACCGCCGGCAATTAAATCGGTGAAGAGATTCTTCTTCGACTCGCGATACACCATGGTGAAGATCTCTTCCATGCGCGCTTCGATCATGGAAGCGAGCACGTGTTGCTCGATGGGTTTGGCATCACGGCCTCCCACCCCGGGGACTTCGACCATTTTTCCGGCTTCGATACGGTCGGCCACCGCGCAACCGTAGGAGATCTTCAATTCTTCAGCCGCTTCAAGCGGCGTATGAAGACCAATGGCCAGATCGTGAGTGACGTTGCTACCGCCGAGACCGATCACGGCGGTGTGACGGATGGCTCCATCGTAGAACAAGGCCAGGTCGGTGGTGCCCCCACCTAAATCGATCAGAAGACAGCCCAGGCCTTTTTCATCGGGAGTCAGAACCGCTTGGGCAGGCAAGAGGCTCAAGAATGAGGTTGGCGAGGCGCAAATCGGCCCCACGAATGGCCTTTTCGAGGTTTTTAGCGCTGGCGCTGGCCCCGGTCACGATATGGACCTCGGCCTCGAGACGGACCCCGCTCATGCCGATGGGGTTTTGGATGCCGGCCTGATCGTCGACTACAAACTCTTGGGGAATAACGTGGAAGACCTTGCGATCACCGGGGATGGCCACGGCTCGGGCCGCCTCGACCACGCGAGAAACATCGTCTCCCCCGATTTCATTGCCCCCGCGACTCACGGCAATCACGCCACGGCTATTCACGGAACGGACATGTTCGCCGGCAATGCCGCCAACCACTTGCCGAATAGGCGTTCCCGCCATGCGTTCTGCCTCGGCCACCGCCGTCTTAATTGACTGCACGGTCTCTTCGAGGTTGACCACAATCCCACGACGGAGACCGGCGGAGGGCGCATGCCCAATACCCACAATCTTGAGGGAGTTTCCTTCTTGTTCGGCGATGACCGCCGCAACTTTGGTTGTCCCGATGTCCAAGCCTACATACGGTCTCATGGGGGTCCCCCTCCGGTCATAGCCGGACCCCGACCCTACCGCTACAAAGCGGAAAGGCCCGGTGTTGCCCTCACTGAATCTTCTTCGCCTGCTCAAGAGCGAAGTCCGCTCTTCACGAAGAAGTGTGCTCTATCCCTGTTTAACCACGACCTGATCGCGAAAACGGAGATCGACCATCTTCACCACGATGGCCTTCTTTCGAATTTGCTCCAGAGTCTCAAACAAGGCATCGAGCTTTCGTTTGCTGATACGTCCATCACCGACGCAGATCGGCAAAGCTTGATCCCTTGTATATACCACAAGCGAGTCGGAATCGCTTACATTGACCTCGCTAATCCACTGCTCGTCGTCATAGCCGTAGAGGTCAACCCGTCCTAAGAACGCCAAGGCTCGCAAGAGACCCTCATGGTCTAGGCGTGAGCCCGTTTGTTCAAGGTCTACTTTAAGACCAGTGATCAAAGGTAAAACTTCATAATCCTTTCGGTCCAGCGATTCTTCGGTGGGAGCCCCAAGAACATGCCCCCAAGCATCGATTTCCAGAAAGGGTGAGGCTAAGAGAGCCTTCGGTCGTCGCTCGCGAATCACCAGTTCCACGGTTCCAATGGGCTTTTTATGCATCTCCGCATAAGAGATACGAGGGTGATTCATCAATCTTGTTTCTACGGCCTCTTTGGAGATGGCCAAGTAGTCGCTTCCCAATTCAAGGGCCGATTCTTCCACCACAACCCAGGTGGCCAGATCTTCCTGACCGACGGGTTTAATGTTGGTGAGCACCAACCAGTCCGTGTGTTGACGCATGAGGTCGAGGGTGGTGTTCCAGCCGAAACTCAGGGCGTAGCCGATTCCCAGACCCACAACCGCGAGAAGAGCCCAGGCGGCTAGGCGCTTCCGTCGCCGGCGACGGCGGCGCCGGTGCATGGCCTTGCGGAGGGAGTCAGGAGACGCATTCACGACTCAACCTCTTGCAAGGCTTCCCCCACGATTTTGACTTCGGTCTGGAGCATGACATCGAACTCGGTTTTCACTTTGCTCTGGATGTCTCGAATGAGTCCTTCGATATCGGCGGCGGTGGCATTTTGGTCGTTTAATATCCAGTTGGCGTGCTTCTCGGAAACGTGAGCACCACCTCGGCGCATGCCTTTAAATCCGCAGGCCTCAATAAGACGGCCGGCGTAGTCTCCGGGAGGGTTTTTGAAAACCGAACCCACGCTGCGTCCCTTGGGTTGGGTGCGCATGCGGTAGGCGTGGTTGGCTTTGCGTTTGGCCGCCACCGCTTCCGCATCACCGTGGGCAAGTTGGAAAACGGCTTGAGAGAAATACAGGTGCTCGGGATACACCGCGGTGCGGTAGGCGAAACGAATCGCATCGACGGGCACGCGGACTTCGTCTCCTTTGACGTTGTAGCCACGCACCTCAACCAGCACGTCTTTCACTTCGGAGCCGTGAGCACCCGCGTTCATGGTGAGCGCCCCACCCACGGTGCCAGGAATATCGTAGCCAAATTCAAAACCGGCAAGACCCGCGCGTTCGGCGGCGGTGGCTGCCTGCATCATGGTGGCGGAGGCTCCGGCAATAAGACGGTCTTGCTCGACGCGACTGGTGCGGAAACCTCTTCCGAGGTGAATCACGACCCCGCGAATGCCGCCATCGCGAACGATAAGGTTGGTGCCTCCACCTAGAATGTAGACCGGAGCGCCGAGAGCGTGAGCTGCCTTAAGAATGGCTCCGAGTTCATTGGGATGTTCGGGCTGAGCCAAGACATCGGCGGGCCCACCAACGCGGTAAGCCAAAAGCGGGGCCAACACGGCATTCAATTCCGTTCTTTCCGGCGCAGCTTTGAGGACCGATTCGTAGTTCAGGCTCATGAAGCGCGTTCACCCATCCCTTTCTTATCAAGGGCGGCCAAGAGTTTTTCTCCAGCCTGATGAATACTGCCCGCTCCCAAGGTCATGACAAGGTCGCCGGGCTTAATGAGATCCGCGGCGGCGTTTACCGCCTCATCGACCGTGCCCACATGTTGGGCACTCTTGTGGCCATGCTGGGTGACCTCATCGACAATGGCCTGGCCGTCGACACCATCGATCGGTGCTTCGCCGGCTGCGTAAACGTCGGTGATAAGAAGAATGTCGGCGTCGTAAAAGCACACGCCGAACTCGGGCAAGAGATCGCGGGTGCGGCTATAGCGGTGAGGCTGAAAGAGAGCCACCACGCGGCGACCGCTGTGTTCTTTTGCCGCCTTCAACACCGCTTGTAGCTCGGTGGGGTGATGTCCGTAGTCGTCGACCACCAACGCCCCCTGCGTTTCACCCTTGATCTCAAAGCGACGGGCCACACCCTCAAAGCGTTCCAGAGCGTGGAAGATGGCTTCCGGGGCCATCTCTAGCTCAAGACCCACCGCGATAGAGGCCAGGGCATTCAAAACATTGTGACGACCGGGCATGCGAACCTTCACCCGACCCAACATTTTCTCTTCGTGGTAGGCATCGAAGGACGTGGATAAATCGTCGTGGGTTTCGATTTCTCGAGCCTGGACATCGGCGGTACCGGCATAGCCGTAAGTCACCACCCGGCGTTCTAGGCGCGGAAGAATCTGCTGCACGATCGGGTCTTCCAAACAAACGATGTTCACCCCAAAGAAGGGAACTTTGTTGGCAAAACGAACGAAGGCGTCCTTAATGGACTCAATGCCGTCGGTCCAATGATCGAGATGCTCGCGATCGATATTCGTGATAATGGCAATGGAGGGGGAAAGCCGGAGGAAGGAACCGTCGCTTTCGTCTGCCTCAACCACCATGAAATTCCCGGTGCCCAAGCGCGCGTTGGAGTCCACCGCTTTGAGCCGACCACCCACAACAACCGTGGGATCGAGGTGACCTTCGGACAAAACCGAAGCGATCATGGAGGTGGTGGTTGTTTTCCCGTGGGCTCCAGCCACCGCGATGCCTTCTTTCATGCGCATCAGCTCGGCCAGCATCTCGGCTCGAGCAATCACCGGAATCTTAAGCCGGCGCGCTTCGGCGTATTCGGGGTTCGTTTCTTTGACCGCCGTAGAAGTGACAACCACGCCCGCTCCGTGCACTTGCTCCTCGCGATGCCCAATGGCAATCATGGCTCCCAAGGAACTCAGACGATCAATGACCGGCGTTCGGGCCAGATCAGATCCACTCACCGCATAGCCCATGTTCAAAAGAACTTCGGCTATGCCACACATCCCCGAACCACCAATCCCCACCATGTGAATCCGACCAATTTTCCCGTACACCTCTACCTCGCTTCCTGCTGCTTTAGATTCTCGGCATCGTAATCTTCGGGCGTGTTCAAGATCGATTCCGGCGCGGCCCCGGCCAAAGCCTCAATGGATTCCGCGACATGCTTGGCCGCATTGGGTCGACTGAGAGCGTAGACAAGGGTGCCCATCCGTCGCAGTTTGATGTCATCCGCCAACAACTTTCGTATTTCTTCCGCCAAGGTATCCCCGGAAAGGTCGCTGTCCGCCATCATGACCGCGGCTTCTTTGTCGGACAAGGCCCGCGCGTTTGCGGTTTGATGATCATCGGCGGCGTAGGGATAAGGAATCAACAAACTGGGAATGCCGCAGGCCGCGATCTCGGCCAAGGTCATGGCCCCAGCACGGGCGACCACCAAATCCGCCACGCCATAGAGTTCTTCCATGTTGTTGATGAAGCTCTTCACCACCACGCGCGCACCGGAATTTCGAACGCTACCCAGTACAGCCCGGTAGTCGTTTCGACCTGTCTGAATGACAAACTGAACCGAGCGATCGTTTCGGAAGTGGGGAAGCATATTGCGGAACGCATTGTTTAAGCTTCGCGCACCTTGGGAACCGCCAAGAATGAGCACCGTCTTTCGATCTGGGAAGAGACGATACTTCTGCAGCGTCCGGCGTGCGTTCCCCTCGGGGATTTTGATCCGTACCGGGTTTCCGGAAAGACGAAGTTTCCCTCGATCTTTGAAGAAGCGACGCGACTCCGTGAAGTGAATATGGATCTCGTCTGCGAAACGGGCCAGCATGCGGTTGGATTTACCGGGGATGCTGTTTTGTTCCTGAAGCACGGTGGGTCTGCGGCGAAGCTTGGCCGCAATGACCGCGGCCACACTGACGTAGCCTCCGG
>JABDJR010000286.1 GCA_013003415.1 Candidatus Eiseniibacteriota bacterium
GATGGAGATCGCCGAAGGTGGCGAGGGGATTTCATCTTCCGTCCTTGTGCGACAGGAAGATGGCCAAACCGTCACCCGCATCACCAAGACGGTTGCCGGCGAATCGATCTTCTTCGATTGGATTCACACGAAAGATTTCAGCCGCGAGTTTAAGTTCTCCGCCACGGAACCCCTTCCTCTAGACCCGACTCGCTTTCGGGGAGCCCATGCGCTTTACGTCCGCTCGGTGGACAACAACGCAGCGCCTTCACTCCCCGACCAAGTCAGCTTCACCACCACGACCGTTGCTCCTACCACGCGTATCGACAGTCCCCTTGGTGACGTGCTTGCGGTTGGAGAGAACATTCGCATTCAATGGTCTGGTGTCGATCCGGACTATTCCGGAGAGAATCCGGGCCCCGTAGCCGGCTTTGAATATAAAATCGTTCGACTCGATCTCTTGGACCCTCCCGTCCCCGTCATTACGGCGGACCCGGACTTTGTGCTGGTTCAGGAAACACCCAACATTCCTTGGGTGAGAACCCGTGATGTAGAGCTCGCCCTGGCTACCGATCAACGGGGCTCCTACATGATTGGAGTGCGGTCCATTGACGAAGCCGGCGCGATCGATCCGTTCTTGAATCTAGGCGGCGAAAACCGAAACGTTCTCCGGTTCCAGGTCTTGGGCGGTGCAAGCGTGCCTGATGTTTGCGTCTCCGAAGAAACTTTGGGCGAACTTTGCCTCTCCGAAGCCGAAACTCGAGAGGTTGATGTAGTGAGCGGCAAGTCCTACGCCTTCGACTTTTCCTGCGATGCCTCAACCTATGGAAGCTCCATTGAGGGCCTGAGCTACGGGGTCAATGTCACCGATGTGGACGACGACTCCCAGTGGAGCGACTACAGCCTGGTTGGACGAACGGAGGCGATTGCAACTTCGGGCAAGGAGCCCATTACGATTTCCTTCCGTTGCCTCGACGATTTCGGAGTTCGGGGACTCGGCTCCATCAAACTTTTGCCCGTGGAGTTTTCGTTTGAGTACGACGTGCTCGTGATCGATGATTTCCGCGACGCGATTTGGCCCCGCGATGAAGAACACGACGCCTTTTGGATGCGAATCCTCGCGGGCTCGGGTAAATTCTCCGCTGAAAACCTCGATCCTGAAGTGGCCATGCATCATGTCCACGGCGTTAACGACGTGCAGTCTCTGGATCCTCAGACCCCGGGCGTCGACAAACTTGCGAACTACAAACTCGTGATCTACAACACCCGAGCATCGGGATACAACGCGAGGTCCAGCCTTTTGGAGGAAAGCGCTTTGTCGCGCAGTCTGCGCTTGTACCTCACCGCGGGAGGAAAACTCTGGGTGATCGGCGAAGCGACCGTGGCCGCAACCATCCCCTCCCAGGCGAACACGGCGGATTTCGTGTACCCCAAAGAAATGGCTCCTGGTCAGTTTGCTTATGACTTCTTGAAATTGCGAACCGACAACATCTGGAACGACAAAAACGCGGACAACACGCGAAACGGATTAATCCACGCGACCGGAAACGTAGACCATGGCCTGTTTGATATGAACGTGGACCCGCTCAAACTGAGCCCCATCGTTCGGCAAGATCACGGTGTGGGCATGGTCGACGCCCTGTTTGCCCCTATTGCCTTGGAAAAAATCACCGAGGGAGAGCTGGAGATTCTGTACCGGTTTGGTGCGGTGGACTTGCGATCCACCTATCACCGCCGAGCCGTGGCTATTCGCTGGAGCGACGACTCCGAAACGCGGGCCCACGGTCGTGTGGCTTGGTTTGGTTTCCCGGTGTACTTCTTTGAGGAGACGGAGTTCCAGCCGACTTTCAACACCATGGTGGACTGGTTCCAGGCCGGGCCCTAAGCGAGCTTTATCTTGATACGCGGGTCGAGGAGACCGGGCGCTACTTGAGCTACGGACGGAAGCTCCCTCCGCCTCTACAACTATTTCTCGTCGTCTGCTACATTCTGACTGTGTGCCTTGGCTCTAGCGAACAAGGATCGACGACATGTCAGAGTTCACCGGCACCAAGAAGGTCGCTACTTCTTTAATTCTGCTTGGCCTTGCCATTAGCCTGGGCGTGCTAGCCGGAAAACGCTACCCGGAATGGCGCCAAAACCGCGATCATGAGCAAAAGCTCAATGCCATAAGAACCGGCGAAGCCACCGAGCTTCAAGCGGGTAGATTATTCCCCAACCTGCAGATTCTTGACACTGAAGGAACGGCGTCTAACACGGACGACCTTTTAGAACAAAACGACTCCGTCATACTGCTTCTTACCACCGACTGTGAGCCTTGCCACGACAGTATCTTCCACTGGAGTCGTAGCGTTGCGTCTATTACAGATGTGCAATTCCTCTTTCTCGCCGTCGACGAGCCAGGCCTCGTCTATGACTACGCCCAGTCCTTAGAATTTCCGGTTCCCCTCTACTGTGATGACACTCAGCGACTTGCCACAGAATTTGGGGTCAACCTATATCCGACAATAGTGGGTGTTGATCAGAACAAACGCATCAGGTTCGTCCGACACGGGCTTGACTCTGATTTTGACCCCCCAACTGCTGCTGAATTATTGAGAAGTCAGATCGATGGGGAGAAAACCGCTCAATCCGGTGAAGAGTAAAATCTTTCCGGCCAAAACAAGGAGATAATATGCGCTTACGATTCCGCATCTTCCTTACTGCGCTAGCTTTGGTGGCTTTCGCGGGCTCAGCAACCATCACAATGAATGCTGAAGCCAAGCCCCGGTGCAACAAGTGCAAGAAGGATGGTTGCCCGACCGGCTACTGCTACATCGACTGTGGCGGCTGTTGTTTCGAAGATCCTCAGCATGGGGTAGTCTGCTTCCGCTAGATTCCCCAAAAGAACGGAAAGGGGTGGCGGGAAATCTCGCCGCCCCTTTTTCATGTCCTACCGCTCTCAGACCTACTTCTGGGCAACAGGTAAATCGCGGAAACTCTGAGTCTAAACCTTGATCGAGTGAGCCCGGCGCTTCACGAACTCGCCGCTGCCCTCTTTGCCGTGGAAGGCCCCGTCGTCGACCACCACTTTGCCGCGTAGCAACACCTTTTCCGGAAAGCCCGTCACCTTGCGGCCTTCATAGGGGTTGTAGTCGCAACGCATGTGCATGGACTTCACCGAAATCTCCGTCTCCCTGTTCGGATCCCAAATCACGATGTCGGCATCGGAACCTTCGGCAATCAGCCCCTTCTTGGGGAACAATCCCATCAACTTCGCCGGCGCGGTTGAAACCAACTGCACCCAACGCTGCTCGCTGATCCGACCCGTCCGCACACCTCCGTCATACAAAAGCATAAGACGAGTTTCAACACCCGGTGCACCGTTCGGAATGGCAGAGAAATCGTCTAGACCCAGTTCCTTCTGAATAGGCAACCCTTTGTGCCCTTCCTTCATGCAGAACGGACAATGGTCGGTGGACACCACCTGTAAGTCGTCGTCCTGCAAGCCTTTCCAGAGTTTATCCTGGTGCCATTTGGGACGAAGAGGCGGACTCATGACGTACTTGGCGCCGTTGAACCCGGGCTCCCGGTAGTTGTCTTCGGACAAGAACAAATACTGCGGGCAGGTTTCGGCGTAGGCAGGTACCCCACGGGAACGCGCTTCACGCACTTTCTCTAAAGCATGAGACGACGAAAGGTGAACAATGTAGATCGGCACGCCTGCCATTTCCGATAAGGCAATCGCACGACCGGTGGCTTCCGCTTCCATCTCAGGCGGGCGAGTCAAAGCATGGTACACCGGAGCAGTGAGGCCGTCGCCCAAGGCTTTCTTGACCAGCTCATCGATCACCCCACCGTTCTCGGCATGCATGCAGATGAGCGCACCATCGTCTCCACTTCGCCGCAAGGCTCTAAATATAGTGGCGTCGTCAACCATGAACACACCGGGATAAGCCATGAACAACTTGAAGCTGGTCACACCTTCGTTCACCAACTCCTTCATGTCGGCTTCGCGAACTTGAGGAAAGTCGCGCACAATGAGATGCAGGCTATAGTCAATGGCCACTTTGCTCTCGGCCTTTTCGCGCCAGCGATTCACACCAACCGGCAGAGCCTCGCCGTATTCCTGAACCGCAAAGTCGACGATGGTGGTGGTACCGCCGTGGGCCGCAGCCACGGTGCCGGTGGCAAAGTCGTCAGAGGACATTGTGCCTCCGAAGGGCAGTTCCATGTGAGTGTGAACATCGATACCTCCGGGAATGACCAGCTTCCCCTTGGCGTCGATCACGGTGTCCGCCGGAGTATCGATCGCGGGAGCAATCTTGGTAACCGTTTCTCCGTCGATAAAGATGTCGGCCTCGACCGAGCTTTCCGCGTTGACGATCTTCCCGTTCTTGATCAGGACACTCATTCCCACCTCCCGTATCGGTTCCAAAGCGCTGTAGGGCTCACCTGGAGCTATCCCCGCGAGTTAGCGCGTTCTCATATGTATTTTTCGATCCAATCCAAAACTGTCTTGTACCAAACCTTGCGGTTCTTCGGTTTGAGAACCCAGTGCCCTTCGTCGGGGAAATACAACAAACGCGCATCTACCCCATGGCGACGCAGGGCCGTGAAGAGGCCTAAACCTTCTCCGGTAGTACAACGATAATCCAACTCGCCTTGAATGACCAACATCGGTGTCTCGATTTGATGGACCAGTCGATGGGGCGAGTATTGAAGATAGCTCTCGCGCGCCTCCGAAGGCAAACCGTTGAACTCCCATTCCGTAAACCACAGCTCATCGGTGGCCCAGTTCATCATCTCGGTGTTGAAAATGCCGTCATGACTCACGAAACACTTGAAGCGATTCGTCTGCGTTGCCATCCAGTTCACCATGAAGCCGCCGAAACTCGCCCCAATGGCACATGTGCGCTCTCGATCACAGTAGTCATAGGTATCGAGGACATAGTCGAAGCCACGAATCAGATCTTCGTAGCAGTTACCGCCCCACTCGCCGTTGATGGCGTCGGTAAAGTCCTGGCCGTAGCCAGTACTTCCGCGCGGGTCAATGAGCACCGCCACATAGCCTGGGGCAGCGAACATTTGGGCGTTCCATCGTTCATGGAAGTCTCGAGAGAACATGCCCTGCGGGCCGCCGTGAATAATGAACACCACCGGGTACTTCTTTCCGGCTTCGAACTGGGGGGGTTTGACCAGGAAACCGTGCACGCGCGCACCGGCCGCCCCTTCAAACCAGAACTC
>JABDJR010000290.1 GCA_013003415.1 Candidatus Eiseniibacteriota bacterium
GTTCGGGTTATCAACATAGGCAGCGAGGCCCGCTTTGGATTTGGCCGGCACGTTGTCTGCCGGGGTGAACGAGTTTCCGTCGCCAGGGTTACCTCGCATGACGTGGCTGTGAGGCGCGACTTCGTTGCTGCTTATCATGGCCTGTTCCACCCCCGCTCTCTGGCCTATGTTGCGATTCGACAGTCCGGGACCCTGGCCCTGGTGAATGGGAATGCGGCCTCGCATTTCAGGAAGTCCGAAGGTGGTTCTTCCATCGCCACCGTAGATAGTACCGATGAGGGAAAACAACGCATCGTTCTGTGTGACTTGTATGAGCTGTCCGTCGCACTTCGCCCAGTTTCGTGGGGCGAAGTTCCCTCCGAACATCCTGATTTCTCCGATAAAAGGATCTGCCATGATCTGTAATCTCCTAGCTACGCTGCGGAAAGAGTCCGTCTAAGGCGATGACGAAGTTTAGCGTTAGGTACGGTTGCCGATTGTTGTGAGGCGTGGGCGACATGGAGCCCGCCGGGAGTAAGGCAGACATGTTCATGTCCGCATTCGCAGATAACGCATACTGCGGTGCTCCGGCTGAATTAACCGCCAGCGTATTATCGGAAGGGTCATTGAGCGGTCCGTCCGCAGTATTGGCTCGCAAACTGTGCGTGTGGGTGCCAAGTTGATTTTCATTCAAAGTGACCTCAACCAGGCCTCCCTTTTGGCCGGTCCGGCGCTCCGTGAGCCCAGGGCCCCTACCGGCATGCATCGCCGCTCGCCCTTTCAGGTCGGGAAGTCCTAAGGTTGTTCTTCCGTCGCCACCATATGTAGTCCCAAGGATCGAGAACAAAGCGGTGTTTTGAGCAATGGGAACTGTTTGCCCGTCGCAAAAAGCGTAGTTACGTGGAGCAAAGTTTCCGGCAAATATTTTAATTTCGCCAATGAATGGATCAGCCACGGTAAGGCCCTCCAGCTCGCAGGCACCGCCGCCGATGGCAGTCGGTAGCGGTGACCGGGCTAGGCAAGAAGTTGGTTAAAGACGACCTGGTAGTGCTGGCGCCCATTGCCAGCCATGTCGACAGGAACAAGGAAGACATCGAACTTCCCCAGCGCCGCATGTTCAAAGCGATAGGTCTCTTGTTCGAGTGGTGATTGGTCTGACCCGCGGAAAAGAAGCGAGAACTTAGCCAGCTTCCCGGTTCCGGGAATGGACTGAACCTGTTCGTTGCAGACTTTGACAAGTTTGAGGTTTGCGCTTTTTTGCTTGCCGTGAACGGTGAAGTTCGAACGTACGAGATCACGGAACATCCCCGGGGAAAGTTGGTCGGCCGAGGTGGCTGGGGTGGCCCAAACCAAGGACCGATCCAAGAAAACGGAAGGGAGCAGGCCGGCAGCGAGCGCAAGCTTAGACCCAGTGGTTAAGAACTGTCGACGTGATGCCATGGGACCTCCAAGTAGCGGATTGGTGGCCGGCGGCTTATGGTCAGTCGAGAAACAAACGGTCAGGTGGCACAGGTTGAGACGGCGATTCTCAATTGACGGATTAGTCGCGGGACCAGACCTAAAACGTCAGGACGACTCAGGCTAGCCTGAGCTTGAACCTCGAAATTATAACAAAAATTCTTTGTCACACGCTAATCTGATCTCGTATTGGGCGAAGTTTCAACCGTTCTACCTAGAGGTTAAGAGGCTATGACTGGGTGGTCTCGCCCAAATCGTGCCCCTCCTAGAGTGGGATCCGGGTCTCGGTGTAAGGTTCTGTGAACCCAAGGGGGAATTGTGCACACAACCAAACTGGCAGCTGTGGTTTTGCCTTGTGAAAACCTGGACGAAACGCTCGATTTTTTTCTGAACGAACTTATGTTTCGAATTGACGTGATCTACCCGGCGGATAGCCCTTCTGTGGCGGAGATATCCGGTCATGGTTTGCATCTGAGACTCGAAAGAGGAGCCAAGAGCGATCCTGGGACGTTGCGTCTTAGTCCGAAGGCGAGCTTGGCGGTTGCTGCAGGCGTCGAGGAGATTGTCGCCCCCAACGGTACGCGCATCCAATTTTTCAATGCTTATCCGCCGGCTCACACTCCGAGTTCCAAAGCCACCTTCGTTCATACCAAAGCAGATAATCCCGCCGTCTGGAATGTGGGTAGAGCGGGCATGCGTTACCGTGACCTTATTCCCGGACGTCAAGACGGGCGCATCATTGCCTCACACATCCAAATACCCTATGGCGGTCCGGTTCCCGACTATGTCCACTATCACCACGTCACGTTTCAGATGATCTACTGCTACAAGGGCTGGGTGAAGTTGGTCTATGAAGATCAGGGTGAGCCCTTTGTGTTGCATGAAGGCGATTGTGTCTTGCAGCCACCAGAAATCAGACATCGGGTTTTGGAGAACTCTCCAGGGCTCGAGGTGATTGAGGTGGGTTGTCCAGCCGAACATGCGACTTGTGCCGATCACAATCTGACGCTTCCCACAGGAACTGTTCAAGAAGATCGAAGGTTTCAGGGTCAGACTTTTGTGCGTCATGTAGCTGCAGAGGCCAACTGGTTGCCTTGGAAGTCCGAGGGTTATGAAGTTCGGGACACTGGCATTCAAAAGGCGACCGAAGGGGTTGCCACGGCCCTTGTGGTTCGTGGCAGAAAAGGCATGACGGCCTCGCTGACCAACCACGAAGCTGAGCTTGCGTTCTATTTTGTGCTACAGGGCGAGGCCGAAT
>JABDJR010000294.1 GCA_013003415.1 Candidatus Eiseniibacteriota bacterium
ACTCTATCTAGAGCAACTAACCGCGTAGGCTAAGGCAAGAACTGACTCGACTTGGCCAACTTCTGCGGCAAGTAAGTCTCAATCACGTAGTTCAAACCGTGTTTAGCCAGGGACTGCTGCTCTGCACGCACCCCCATTTTGATCAACTGCTCCAGGGCCCGCTGCCAGGGACGATGGTGTTGGACAAAGGGGTCATTCTTGATGGCGTCTTTGGCCCGTTTCACATCGGTGTCGGTCAACGGGTGCGTCGGCAGGTCGTAATCGCGAATATCCTGGGGAGTCACACCTAAGAAACTCGCCTGAGGTACGCAAAAGTACTCATTTAAGTGGGCTGCGTTTCCTGAACCGACCTTTAGCGTGCGATAGATATTCATGAATCCGTAGGGATCCCCATCGACGAAAACATAGACGGGCAGCTTCTTGTTGTCGGCGAGACGCCTAATAAATCGGCGACAGGCACGAGTGGGTACCCCACCCATAGAAACCAAGATGCAGTTGGCGGTTTTCCAATAGTTGTGTTTCACCAACCTCTGAAACATGGCCGAGGTTTCGATCACCAAAATGAACTTTGCGTTGGTTTCGAACTTGAGATGCTCAACAGAAATTGGAATGGAGTAGGCCCCACTTCCAAACTTGGTGCAGTCGATGCGCAAGGTTTCGCCCGTATCCCGATCCTGATCGATGACAACGAGCCGACCGGCGATGTCTCCACCCTTTTCTTCCGGAATGAAACCCAGTTGTTCCCGGTTCACGCGAAACAATGCCTCCAAGTCCTCCATGACCGTATCGGACTCAGGCTGCTCTTGAAAACGGGCGTCATCCCAGTTTTTGCTTACGTAGTAGGCCTCTCGTTTTGAGGCGATATCATCTTCTTCGATTAGGCTTTTGGAGAGCGACATCATGCGCAGGGTCTGAGCAAAGGTCTTCACCGTGTTCACGGTGAGGGTTCGCTCTTTGGATTTCCCGCGCATTTCGAAATGCCCTTTGCGGGGCGAATACTTCACATTGGCTAGAGCACGAAGGGGAAACTTCATGGAAGGCTTCCCGCGAGCCAGAATGTTGGCCCGCACATCGCTTGCTTCCCCGGTAATAAGCTTGACCGTATCCTTGGTGGCCGTTCTTGGCGATTTCGATTTCGATGTTGTCACTTTCTTTGCCGCTGCCTTTTTGGTTGATGCTTTTTTCGGTTTCGCTTTTTTGGCTGGAGCCTTCTTCGCTACTTTCTTTTTGACCGAAGTTTTCTTAGCCGAAGTTTTTTTGGCTATCTTTTTCTTGGCGGCTTTCTTTTTGACCGCCTTTTTCTTCGCAGCCTTCTTTTTGGTAGCTTTCTTCTTGGCTATCTTCTTCTTGGCCACCTTCTTTTTCGCGGTTTTTTTCTTAGCCATGTTGTCCTTACTTCCCTTGAGTGCGAAGAATCGCTCGCACCGGAGAACTGTCTACTCCCATGAGTCGCAACGGGAGGGCAATCAGCTCGTAGTCGCCTTCTTCGACCTCGCTAAGGTCGAGACCCTCGAGGTTACGCATCTCCATTTCCAAAAGCATGTGATGCGAAGGCAATGTGGTGGAGTCAAAAGCATCTACTGAGGGCGTATCGATACCGACAAGTTTGATGCCCATCTTCCCCAAGTCTTTGAGCAAGGCTGGGTCGAAGTGAGCGAAGTCATGGTCCCAACTCAAATGATCGGGAAAAGTGCCCGTCTTAAACAGGAGACGCTCTACTCCATAAGTCTCGATGCCGAACATGGCATCGCGATCGATGGTTCGAACGCCGGTGAGGTCGATGACCCGACAAGGGCCCACATAGGGCTCCAACTCGACTTCGCCAATACTCTTTCCATCGACACTAAAGTGGAGGGGCCCATCGGCATGGGCGCCAACATGGGGCGTTGAGGTCACGGAGGACAGGTTGCAGGAGGCTCCGTCTTCCATTCTCGTGAGCCACTCATGTTTGTACGGAGTGTCTCCCGGCCAGACTTGGATATCTCCCCCAACCACTGGAGAGATGTCGATAATCTTCGTCATGGCTACATTTTCCTGGAACGTTCAAGAGTGTCGGTTAAGGTCGTCACCACTTTAGATTCTTGACCCTCGGTGAGGTCGAGAATTTCGCGAAGCGCGATTCCAATATGGGGAATGTACTTTTGGATGTAGGAGCGCTTTCGTTCAGCGTCTTTTTCCCGCAATCCGCGACGAATATGCTGGGCCAGCTTCCGACCGCAATCCTGAACCGCGAGTTTGATGTCCTTGAGAATCTCGGGATAGTGAGCGATGGCCTCTTTCGACTCGCTGGTAAACGGCACCCAAACCGAGGCCATGTGCACCATGAGAACAATGGGGCCGATCGGGAGCGACCCTCGAGACTGCTGCACGTTGTAGTTTCGCCAGGAGGTATCAATGACCGCCTTGCTAACCGCGCAGGCCCCCTGCTGGTAGAGCAGAGGCACGCGATTCGCGAAGCGATAGACGGTGATGGGGCTATCTCCAGCGAGATCGGCCCCTCCGAACGCCAAAGCAGCTTCGATCTGAAAGGGGTTCCCTCGATACACCGACGGCGTGCGCGTTACCGCGCTGTAGAAGTCGGC
>JABDJR010000313.1 GCA_013003415.1 Candidatus Eiseniibacteriota bacterium
ACCGATGATCAGCAGACGCTTGTGCGCAGGATTCTTAAAGACCTGGAGATGGCCGACCGGGAGATGACTCCCAAGTCGGTCCAGAACGCGATCTCCTCGGCCAAGAATCAACTCATTACTCCGGATATGTACGAGGAGTTGGCTGACAGCTATCGGCAGCAGAAGATCCTTCGGGTATTCCGGGAATACCAAACACGCCTTCGCGCCGCCAACGCGCTCGATTTCGATGACCTGATCGGCGAGACCATCCGCCTCTTCGAAGAGCATCCGGACATTCGCGAGGAATTTTCCAGCCGTTTCCGCTACGTGCTGGTCGATGAGTATCAAGATACAAACCCGGCGCAAATGAAGATGATTCAGTATTTGGCCTCCGGTTACGAAAACCTCTGCGTGGTGGGGGATGACGACCAGTCCATCTACGGTTGGCGCGGAGCCGACGTGAAACACATTCTTTCTTTCGAGAAGCTTTACCCCGAAGCCAAGGTTATTCGTTTGGAGCAGAACTATCGTTCTACGGGAACCATTCTTGAAGCCGCCAACGCGGTTGTTTCGAACAACCAATTTCGGCACAAGAAGGAGCTCTGGACCGATCAGGGCGAGGGCGATCTCATTCGCCTCACCATTTGTACCAACGAAGACGACGAAGCCCATCGCGTGGTGGGCGCGGTTACCGACGAGGTAAACCGCCAAGGAATGGCCCTAAGCGAAGTCGCCGTGCTCTATCGTACGAATGCTCAGAGTCGCGCTTTGGAAACTGCCTTTAGAAACGCAGCCATTCCCTACGAGCTGGTGGGTGGGGTTGCCTTCTACATGCGAAAAGAAATCAAAGACGTACTGGCCTATCTCCGCTTGCTGGTGAACCCGTCCGACGACGTTGCCTTCACTCGCGTGATCAACGTTCCAAGACGTGGCATTGGTGGGACCACGGTCGAGCGGCTTGCAACCCATGCCTCCCGCGAAGGTGTGAGTATGCTGGAGTCTCTGAAGACGGTTGGGGGCGCTCCCGAGTTCAAAGAGGCGGCCCGGAAACGACTCCTCGACTTCGCGCGTCTTCTTGAGGATTTCAAACCAAGAACCAAAGAGCCGGTACACGAAGTACTTAGGGATTTGGTTGAACGCTTGGGTTACCTCGATTACTTGGATCACGACGATCCGGAAACCGCCCACGACCGGGCGGAGAACATTGAAGAATTGGTGGCGGGGGCTTCGCTCTTTGTTGAGCGAAACGAAGATGGTGATGTGGCCGCCTTCTTAAACGAAGTGGCTCTGCTGACCAACGTCGATCGGGTCGATGAGACGGTGCCCAAAGTGCGTCTCATGACGGTTCATAATGCTAAGGGTTTGGAATTCGATGTGGTTTGCATTCCGGGTCTGGAAGAGGGGTTGCTTCCTCATGTCTCGTCCATGGATAGCGACGAAGAACTGGAAGAGGAACGACGCCTGTTCTATGTGGCCCTAACCCGAGCGCGGAAACGCGTGCATATCTATGCCGCAACCATGCGTCAACGTTGGGGCGGAGGCCGGGGAAGCTTGCTATCCCGATTTGCGGAGGAAGTTCCCGAAGGACTGCTCCATGTGGAGCAGGCACCAGGAGTGTGGCGAGCCGGGGGACCTTCAAAACGTACCGAGCGGTACCAAGAACCCGAATATGCAGATCCCGGTCCCCGCAGAACCCTGGGTACTATCATTCACCCAACCTTTGGTCGCGGCGATGTCATCTCGCAAGACGGAACCGGCCCCGAAGCACGGCTGACCGTCATCTTTAAGGGAAACATCAAGAAGAAGATCGTGGCACGATACGCACAGTGGGAAGAAAGCCATGTCGATTTCTAGAGATGATGTTCTGCATATTGCAAAGCTGGCTCATTTAGCTCTTTCCGACGAAGAGGTCGATGCCTTTGCCAAGGACTTAGATGCCATCCTTGGTTATGTTGAGCGTCTCAAAAACGAGCCCGGCGAAGGGGCGGAACCGCATGCTTTACCGAGCCGCTTCCGCGAAGATGAAGCCCGACCCTGGCCAAATTTAGACACCATTGTCGACGCAGCCCCTGAGTCCTCAGAAAACATGTTCCGGGTTCCAAGGTCGATCGATGAGCGCTGAGTTTTGGCGCCTGAGCGCAGGAGCCCTTCAAGAGGAACTTAAGGCGGGTAAGCGGTCGCTCGTGGCTCTGGCCGAAGAGGTCGGATCAGAAATCGAAAACCACGACCCGTCCATCCACTCGTTTTTAAACTTCGATCCGGAGTGGACGAAACATGAAGCGGAACGACCAGAAGCCCAAGATCCCCAGAGGCCGCTTCATGGTTTTCCGGTGGCCATTAAGGATAACCTTTGCGTGCAGGGTCTTCCCACGACCTGTGGTTCCAAGATCCTCGAGAACTTTGAGCCGCCTTACGACGCCACGGTGGTTTCGAGATTGCGTGAGGCCGGTGCCTTTGTGGTTGGGAAAACGAACCTCGATGAATTTGCGATGGGTTCTTCTACGGAAAACTCCGCTTTCGGAGCTACCCGCAATCCTTGGGGTCTGGATCGTGTTCCCGGAGGTTCTAGCGGAGGATCCGCGGCAGCGGTAGGGG
>JABDJR010000347.1 GCA_013003415.1 Candidatus Eiseniibacteriota bacterium
CATTCGTCCCTTCGCCACGATCTACGGTGGCACCACCATTGGTGCCGATTTCCAAACCGGCCAAAGCGCTTCCATTCGCGAAGACAACATTCTTGGGGACAAGTGTTCGGTAGGAACCAACGCTGTGTTAGAGCACGGCAATCGTATTGGCAACGGGGCTCGCATTCACAGCGGATGTTTTCTGGAGCTCGTGACCCTGGGCGACCATGTCTTTTTGGGCCCCAATGTAGTTTTTACGGACGACCCGCATCCTCCCTGCCCCAAATACGAAGAGTGTAAAAAGGGAGCCATCCTGGAGGATTATGTGAAGGTCGGGGCCAATGCCACCATCCTTCCCGGGGTTCGTATCGGTGCCCGCTCCCTGATCGGGGCCGGTTCGGTGGTGACGCAAGACATTCCCCCGGGGGTAGTTGCGGCGGGGAATCCGGCCCGCGTGGTCCGGAATATCGACGAGCTAACATGCTGGCCAGGACACTACGATCACCCCTATGCTTGGGAACTAGGGGAGGGCAACCCAGGTTCAAAGAGTTAGGAAAGCTTCGGGGTTGCATAGCCGATAACAAGACATCTCGGTTCTAAGGAGAAGCCCGTGCAATATGTCCCGCAACCTGAACTTGAAGCTCGTCTCCGACGCATCCAGGCCAAACTAAAACCGCTCGATGCGGACGGCATTTTGGTTTTGCAAAAGGCCGACCTCTACTACCTCACGGGCACCGCGCAAAACGGCGTGTTGTTTGCTCCCACCGAAGGCGAGGCGGTCTTCGGCGTACGCCGCTCCTTCAACCGCGCTAAAACCGAGTCCGCCTTAACCCAAGTGCTTCCCATGAAATCCATGAAGCAACTTCCCGAGATGCTCGTGAATCATGGATACGGATCCTTTTCCAAGATTGGCTTGGAAATGGACGTTCTTCCCGCGCGCTTGTACTTACAGATTCAAGAGCTGTTTCCGGGCGTGGAATTCTTCGATGCGTCGCCGGTGATTCGCGAAGTACGAGCGGTGAAGTCTTCCTACGAAATCGAACGGATTGAAAAGGCGGCGGAACAACTGCGCGTGGTCATGGCCGAGATTCCGGCCATGATGAAAGACGGTTGCGAGCGCGAGATCGATTTGGCCTCGCGGATTGAAGGTTCCTTGCGACGAAACCGTCACCAGGGTTTGGTCCGCACGCGTCGGTTTGGTTTGGAAATGTACTACGGTGCGGTTTCCACCGGGCCTAGTGCGTCTTACCCCACGGACTTCGACGGCCCCGACGGCATGGAAGGTTTGTACCCTTCGGTTCCGCAGAATGGGGGAGAGCGTTTGTTGCGTCGTGGCGAGCCCATCATGGTGGACTTGTGTGGCGGTTACGACGGCTACATCGCGGACAAAACCCGCATCTTTGTTCCTGGCGGCTTGTACGATGAGGAATTGCTGCGAGCGCACCACTTTGCGTTAGAGATTCAAGGCGAAGTGCAGGCGCGCATGCGTCCCGGCGCCCACGCGGGTAAGACCTACATGGCCATCGAAGAGATGGTGAACGACTCACCCTTTGCCCACAACTTCATGGGCTACGGCGACAACCAATCGCGGTTTGTGGGCCATGGGGTTGGCCTAGAGCTCGATGAATTGCCCATCCTCACCACCCGAAGCGACATGACCCTGAAAGAGGGCATGGTGATTGCGGTGGAGCCCAAGTTCTTCTTTGGGGACCGAGGCGGGGTTGGCATTGAGAACACGTGGGTGATCACCAAGGATGGCTGCCGGAACTTGACCGCAGATTCCGACGACATCGTCCCGGTCTAGGGTTCGCCCGCCGAGCTTTCACCAGCGCCTGATTCCTAGGCTCCGGGCGCTTCCTATCCTGCTTGACCAAAGACTTACAACTCTATAGACTCCTTTCGCTTACCTCTGTCTAAGCTTCAAGCTTTATGAAACAAACCACGCCCGTTCTTTCTCTTCTTGTGGCCTTACTTCTAGGCCTTGGCTTGCCGTCGGCAATCCAGGCTCAGGGTGAAGCTGCACCTCCCGCCACCGCAGATCCGAACCTGGTTCCCTTTGCTGGCCCCGGGGAGGGTTTGGAAGCGGCGGTCTCCGGTCTCGACTACCGCCTCGGTCCGGGAGACGGATTGGTGGTCGCCATATGGGGACCTCAGCCTCAGGTGTTTGAGGTGAAGGTGGATCTTGAAGGTGCCGTGTTGATTCCGACCGTGGGGTTGGTCGATGTCCGAGGCGACCTCCTCGGCGAGGCCAAAAAGAAGATCACCACCAAAGTGAACCGCTCCTATCGCGGGGTCACGGTGACGGTCACGCTTTCCGAACTGCGCCGCTTCCAAGTGCATGTGCTTGGCCAGGTCCGACGGGCCGGAACCTATCTTGCCACCGCCGTCGACCGCGTCTCGGCGGCCGTGGGTTGGTCCGGGGGACTCGGTGCCGACTCGGGAGCACGACGCATTCAGGTGAAGAACCAAGGCGAGATCCGCGCCGAAGCCGATCTTCCGCGCTTCTTCCGCGATGGCGACATGGATTCGAACCCCTTGCTACAAGACGGCGATGTGATTGTGGTTCCCTTTGTGGGGAAACAGTTCAGTATTCTAGGAGCGGTGAACGCCCCAGGCTCTTACCAGTTCCTTCCCGAAGACAAATTGAGCGATGCCCTGGAACTGGTGGGTGGCTTTCGCACCGACGCCCAAGCGGAAACCCTTGAGGTGGTGCGCTATCCCGAGGGTCAAGAGGAACCCCTGCGATTCTTTCTCACCGGTAACGGCGAGCTGTTCGCTGCCGAAGCGGGTTGGGCTCAAGATCTCCCTCGGCCGGAAACTTTCTTCAAACCCGTTCTGAGCGGTTTGGAAGTCGATGACAACATCCAATATCCGGACATTCAGCTTCATCCCGATGATGTGATCTTTGTCCGGTCCATTCCAGTGGAGCGGAAGCGTCGTTTCGTCGACGTGCGCGGCGAGGTGGCCTTTCCCGGCACCTATGCCATTACCGAAGGCGAGACCACCATTTCCCAGGTGGTCAAAATGGCCGGTGGATTTACTG
>JABDJR010000383.1 GCA_013003415.1 Candidatus Eiseniibacteriota bacterium
CGTTAATGTCGCCGGGGGTGTTTTCCGACTGCACCCGCTCCACGCTAAGCTGCCCAAAGATATCCCGGAAGTACAGGCTGAACTGACCAAACACGGTTGGAGAGAACAAGTGCTGGAGCGCAGCTTGGTAGGCTACGGTGGTCTCGTTCTTAAGATCCGGGTTGCCGCGCACGGTAACGAAGTTGCTACGGTTCTCGAAAATGGCCTGGCGGGAAGGTGTCTGATCGTAGCGCCCGTAGTGGAACGAGAACACATCACGATCCGTTACCGGATAGGCAAATCCCACCCGGGGACTCACCGCCCCACGCATGCGGTTCTGAACCTCGTCGGGCCCGAGCTGGTCCCCCACGTTCAGCAGGTCGTATCGAAGGCCCAGGTTCACTACCATGCCCTCATGTTCCCAGCGATCCTGGACAAATGTCGAAGCTTCCCAGTTGCGCGCCGTGAATTCCGAGCGCACTAGGCCATACTGACCGTCCGCGTTGAGTCGCGAAGGAAACAGTAGGGAACGCACCGAAAACGTATTCCCGGATACGTTCACGCCGGCCTTCATTTGGTGGGCGCCCCAGCTGCTCGACCAATCCGCTTTGGTGGTAAACACATCCGTGTCCCGCTCGGCATAGATGGGAACATCTCCGTGAGTGGCAAAATAAGGATGGGATTCTCCATGAATAGCATTCCGCCAAGGAGATTCCGTTTCGTACTGCCACGCCTCCTGGTCGTTGACCGTTTCCCGGTTTACGAACCCGTGTTTGCTTATCTTGACGGTCAATAGAGATGAATCGAAGACTTGATGGTTGTAGATCAGTTTGAGTTGGTTGAAGCTCGAGGTGTAGTTGGGCGTATGAGCCGGCCCATCGTAGAACACCCAATTGGGCCCCTTGGCTTCCTCCGCAAAGTCTCCGTAACGGGTCACCACTTCACCGGTATCAAAAGCGGTGTCGGTTTCGGTTTCCACAAACCCAACTCGGTTGAAGTTGTGCTGGTAACTGTCCCATTTCTGTTCGTTGCCAAGATATTCCAGCGAGAGTTTTTGAGTGGGGCTCGCCTTCCAGGTAAGTTTGGCTTGGCCTTGGGCATTGTTGCGTTGGCGATCCTTAACTTGTATGAAGTCCAGAAAACTCGTGGTGGATCGACGCTCCTCGGTTCGAAGATGAGTGTCTTGCCAAGTGCCTTGGAAGGACAAGTAGTATCGCAGCCGCCCCGGTACCAAAGGCCCGCCAAAACCGAGACTGAACTGATCGAAGTTGGTGTAGGTCTTGTCCGGAGCACCGTAGTCATCGGTCGAATACCGGAACGACCCGCGAAAACGGTCGGTACCCTCTTTCGTGCGAAGATTGATCACCCCGCCCTGAAATTGGCCGTGCTCCGCGTCCGCTCCCCCCACCATGATTTCGGCTCCTTGAACCGCATTGGTCGCCAGCTGCACCGCTTGCCCATCGAGTGGACTCGAGACAGGAATGCCATCCACCTGAATCTGAGTTGTGGTTGGCTTCAATCCTCGAATCGAGAGCTGCCCTTGGTGAAGCGTTACTCCCGGGTTCCGAGAAATCTGCTCAAGGAGCTCGGTGTCCTCTTCGTCAAAGTTGTCGTCGGTGTAAAGAGTTTCTGAGTGCTTGATCGGCTTGTCAGATTCAATTTGATTCCCCGTCACCCGGTACACGTTCATCAGTTCCGGAGCCGCCGGCTCTAGAACGACGTTTCGCAAGAGGGTTTGCCCGGCGCTGACAACGATCGAGATGACTTCGGTCTCAAAACCAATGTGTGAGATTTCAAGATTGTGCTTCCCCGGACGGATAGAGAAGCGAAAGTGCCCCTTGGAATTGACGGCCTGGCCCCGCTCTGTATCTACGATACGAACGGCGGCATTCGGTAGCGGGTCCCCGCCAAGACTCAGTACCGTACCTTCAATCCACCCCATATTGGTGGTGGTGCTACAGAGAAAAACAACTGCAAAGAGTGCGAAAACAGAAAACTTAAGGAAACGCATTGATACCCCCCATGGCTTTGGTGATCTCCGAGGGAGGTGATCGACGAAGGACCCTATTACTAGGTATTACTAGGTGCCCACAACAAAGGCCCTAAACAATCTAGGCCCTAGACTGCGTCTCTGAGGGAGTTTTAAAAGGGGGGTTGCACCAGAGGGGAATGGTTGGTGCTGTTAAGCAACATAGCGGGAAGGCGTGGAAACGTCAAGGCGCGATGAGTTGAACACTCACCGCGCCTCAAGATTAGCGAGCAAGAAAACCGAAGGGCTACTCCTTCGAATCGTCTTTGGACAAGTCTTTCTTTACAGATCCCCAGGACTTGGCTTCGACCGCCACCGGACCGGAGGGCGAGAAGAAGATGATCTGCGGTTCACCCTGAGTGCAGAAGTCACCGGGGTCGGCTTCGGGGAAAACGTTGGCGCCGCCTCCGCCGAGATCATCGATGCCGTACAAACCAATGCTACCGTGGCGATTGAAGTCGGCTTCCGTTACACCAGGTTCGGCTTCAACGAGAACATAGACGTCGAAGAAGCTGTCGTTGATGACATAAGGCCCGGGGCTGACAAACGCCTGTGCTTCGGGTCCCTGAAGGGCAGCGATCTGTCCCGCAACACTGGGATCCGGCGCAACGAAGTTCGTCATACCGGTTGTGTTTGTATTTGCGGCAGCCCAAGCACCAGCATCGGTCATCGGAGCCGGGTTGCTACCGCCAGGTAAAAAGGCAACCCCTTGCATGGTGACGCCATCCGGCAAGGTGATACCGCAAGCACAGCCGTTCATGGATTGACCCGGACCGTTAATCGGCATCGGCATCGTTTTGAAACCGGCGGCATCCGGCCCGAACTCACATTGCAATTGTGGCCACGCGGTAAAGCAAAGGACATACCAGGTATCTCCCTCGCCATCGGTCATGCCGGCTTGGTTAATGAGCGGACCTTGGATCGAGGCAAAACCAAAATCTTGAGCGGTGTAGGTCACCCCAGGCGCAGACGGCTGCACGCAAAGCTCAAGATCAGGACATGTATTTGCGGTCCCGCATGCGAAAGCACTGCTAGCCACTAGCATAAGAGTGAGCGCAGCGCACAGTGTAGAAGCTACTTTCATTATTGCGTTCCTTTCATTCTCCCCCATCGAGCTAGGAGTATACGTACTTCGGTTTCATAACGAATCCAAAAAGCGAAAAACTGAGCGCACTAGGGCTTGGACCTCTAGCGGAGGGCGGACGCGCTCGCACTTGTCCCACTATTTTTTGCGAGATGGGCTTTCTCACCCAGACACAATTCCCAGAATCTGCATAAGATTCGCCGAACTGGTTTCAGTTTCTAGGATTTCATTTCTGTATAACGGAGTTCCATTTAGTGGAATTTAGGGCGTGATCCACCTTAGAAAACTGTGCTAAATTCATTGGCCTGGGCGGCTTACGCTGCCCGTCTTCCGGGTTCTACCTTGTAGCGCTCACGCCGCATATGGGGGGCCTCCCCACAGAATCCGATTCCGACAAAACTACAACCAGAGAGGTGTCTACCATGAGGAATTGCTCTCGGTTCTGGGCTGTCCTAGTGATGGCCTTGGGATTAGGCATGATGGGAACATCGGTGGCTTATAGCTCATCGGTCACCGCCCAAAACATCGCCGATCTCTTAGAGCTCTCCGAACACGTCATTACAGGTGACGTAATCTCCGTCACCGACGGAATCGACGCCAATAATGTGCCCTACACTGAAGTCACAGTGAATGTGAAAGAAGTTATTCGCGGGGACAACATTGGTGCTACTTACACTTTCCGCCAGTTTGGGCTCCTTGAGCCCCGCGACATGGGCAACGGTATAACCAACGTCAACGTCATCCCCGACGGTTGGTCGACCTATGCGTCCGGCGAAAAAGTCATGCTCTTCATGTATCAAGCTGCAAGCATCACCGGTCTTCGTACCACGGTTGGTCTCAACCAGGGTAAGTTCCACCAGGTTGATGGTGGCTACATCAACGCCGCCGGAAACGGCACTCTTTTCAGGGGTGTCGACATTCAAGCCGGCCTTCTCACTCCAGCTGAAGAAAAAATGATTCAGGGTGCCGGAAAAGTCAAAGCTGACGTTTTCGAGGGCTTTGTGCGCAAAGCTGTCGGTGACAAGTGGATCGAAACGCGGAGGTTGACCAATGAAAAGTAAGAAAATACTTCCGCTCGTTCTTATGCTATCGGTCCTCGGTGCAAGTGCTGCTTTCGCCGGTGGTCCATTGCTGGTTTTCGATCCGGCAACACAAACTCCGTTTGCTTACGGGGCTCCCACGGTCGACTTCTGGACCGACACGGGTCCCAACGGCGTACTCAGCAACGCTCAGATGGACGTGCTCACCGCCAATGGCGTAGCCGCCTGGAGTGGTGTGGCAACGTCTTCGTTTACGGGTGTGGTGGCTGGTGATAACACCGCCTACCCGCATGCCGCCATTCCCGGAGACATTAACTCCGGCAATGTGGGAGGCATCATAAACACCTACAACAATGGCGACAATGATATTCATGTGATCTACGACCACGATGGTTTGATCGTTCAGAACTTCTTTGGTGCCCCTCCGGGAGTGCTTGGAATCGCGAGCCCCGACTTCTCCGACGGAACCGCGAACCTCATCGAAGGCTGGGCCGTTTTGAATGGCGCCACCATCGATCCTGGCGACGTCGGGGGTGCGAGCTGGAATGGCGTGGTCACCCATGAGTTTGGTCACTCGATCAACTTGGCCCATAGCCAGACCAACGGCGCCAACGGCTTTTTCGGTGATTCCACGGGACCCGATGGCTGTAATCCCCTGCCCTGGGCGGGTGGTGTGACGTTTAACGATTTCGAGACCATGTATCCCTTCATCGACCCTTCACCGGGTAGTGTTGGAATCCAGATGGCCGACATCAATGTTTTGGATGACATCAATTCTATCTCGAACATCTATCCTGGCGCTGGTTGGCCCGCCAACTTCGGATCGATCTCGGGAACGATTTATTTGCCCGATGGCGTTACTGAACTCACCGGTGCGAACGTGGTAGCTCGAAACGTTGCCGATCCGTACGAAGATGCAGTTTCTGCGCTTTCTGGCGACTACACGCAGGGTGCGCTCGGACCCGATGGCCGTTACAACTTTAACGGTCTGACACCTGGCGCCTGCTATGTCGTATTTGTCAACGGCATCGTGAATGGTGGTTTCAGCACCTCCCCGGCGACGGTCAGCCCTGAAGAGTTCTATAACGGGGCCAACGAGAACGGCCAAGTTGGTAGCGACGATCCGTGTGAATC
>JABDJR010000403.1 GCA_013003415.1 Candidatus Eiseniibacteriota bacterium
GCGCTTGGCCCCGGGCGCATGGACTGAGACCTTTTGCGCATGGATGAAGTCCGCGTCGAAGGCGTCCACATCAGGAGCGCAACTCGATCTTAGGGGAACGCAACTCGAAGGAGTCGCCCCGGATAGAAAGATAGAACCATTCTGATGCCAAGGAGTCGAACCAAAACTCTCCATGTCGATTGCTCTGCCTGTTTTGTGGCGGGGCACCTTGGGTGACCAACTCAATCTCAAGACCGGAAGAGGTTTCTCCTTCCGAAAGAGCGAAAACCTGACCGGAAACCGACCGATCCTTGCCATCGGTTGCAGGAACAGACAACTCCACTTCAAAAGCTTTAGCCGCAAGCACGAGCTGGCGACGATCAGCTTCCCCACGAACTCCCGCCACCCCATGAAGCGCTGAGTCAAAAACGATCTCGGCCTCTACCTCTCCAGATAGTGGAGCCTCGTAGCTTTTAGGCAAAGTGTGTTTTACAGCTTTGTGGACCCAGGTGTCGGGGGCGTCTTTCAGACCCGGCGATTTCAGCGCCACTAACAGTTCTTGAACCTGCGAACGTCGGGAGTCACAGGAGCGACATTGAGCCAGATGAGTACGCATTTCAGGAGTCTCCACAAATTCTCCGTTTGTCAGCCTGAGAATTTCTTCAAAAGACATATGAGACATAGGACTCATGGCGTATCTCCAACAAAGGCTTCGCCACTCCTACCCATCTACCAGACGGGCAAGGGGTGCCAAAAATACAACTAATTCTCTTTTTCCCAAAATCCTTCTCGCACAAGGATTTGAAACATTGCTTCCATGCATCGACTTCGCATGGGACCAACGCTGCCTTCCGCTACACCGAGTTCCTCGGCGACCTCTCGATACTCGGGTACGTTCTCGGTCAGAAACAAGAGCGTGAGTAGAGACCGGCATCGCTCATTCAATTGCTCTAGCGTGGCATGAACCCAGTAGGCCCGCTCCTGACTCTCCACCCCCTGGGATGGCGAGGGAGCGTTCGAGGGCAACAACACATCGGAGGGCAGATTCTTTTCACGAGCGCCCCGCTGATACCGATCAATGCACAAGCGGCGCGTGGTCACGAGGATCCACTGGATAAGCCTGGAGCTGTCTTCGATTCGATGGCCATAGCGATGCACTCGCAGAAAAACTTCTTGAAACACATCTTCCCCGTCTTCCACAGGAAGTCTGAAATCGGAAATCACGGAGTACACCAGCCGTTGGTAGCGAGCGACTAAATCGGTCCAGGCGGCCTCGTCTCCGCTGAGAGCTTGCTTAAGCAAGTCGGGAGCGTCGTGCTTCATTACAGAATTGTACCGCATTGCGATTCGATCCTAACGATCAAAAGTTTGGGCTGCGCCTCAAAAAAATGTATTTCCAACGGCGCTTGAGCGTCTTGTAGCTACCACGAAGAGTCGTGGTTGTTCTCTCCAGTCAAGCAACGCACTCTGCCTTGCTTCAAAATTCCTCGAAAGGAAATCCCATGCTCAAGCGTTTGTTTATTCTTGGAATCTCTCTCGCACTTTGTTGTGGTGTTCTTGTTCAGGCTCAAACTGCATCTGCCCAACGCGGACATGGAACGGAAGCGTGCGCCAGCGCTTGCTGGGCCGAGTACCAAGCCGAACTCGCCAACTGCGCCCAAGCCTGCATGATTGGCGGCGTGTACGACATTGGCTGCTACGTTCAATGCATTCAAATCGCATACAACGAACTACAAGCTTGCCTTTCCGCTTGTGGTATTGAAGTCGTAGACTCTCAGGTCGAGCTTGAAGAAGAAACCGATCTCGCCGACGACAACACTGCAAAACCGGTACGGAATGAGGCCGCCCTTCTTACGTTTACCCTGAAGTAATGGTGAAGTAGCGGTTTAAGATCAAAACCGCCGATTCACGGGGGTTCGGAACTTCGCACGAAAGGTTCCGAACCCCGTTTATGTTAGAGTTGGATCTCTTACAAAGGTCCCCCCGAGGTTTCATCATGCGCCACCTGCTCCTTGCCTGCTGTATTTCAGTTCTTCTTGCAACTCCGGTTGTGGCTGCCTCAGCCATCTTTGAGAGTGCGCATGTGCATCC
>JABDJR010000405.1 GCA_013003415.1 Candidatus Eiseniibacteriota bacterium
CTCTATTTCTACGAGACCAAACTTCTGCCCACGACTCTGGCCCTATGGCTTTTGGTTTTCAGTTTGCTTTTGTTGCAAATCGCCTATCAAAACAAGCGCATCTCTCTCTATTTTCTAGCCGGCATGGTGACGGGTCTTCTGGTTGTGGTTCGCGCGAACATGCTGATTTACGGAGGGCTCGTCTTCCTGGGGCTTTTATGGGCAGCCTGGAAAACGCGGAACCAGCCCAAGAGCGCGGCGGTTCTTTTTGCCTTTGGAATCGCCATTTCCATGGGGCCGGTCATGGCCCACAACCTCAGCCACGGAGAGCTGGTTCCGGTGGCGGCCAATGGGGGCATCAACCTCTACATTGGAAACCATCCCGAAGCACGAGGGGTCTATGTTGATCCCCCTGGGTTCTCCGGAGTCATTACCGATCAGGCCGCGGAAGCGGATTCTTTAGTAAAGCAAGATGTGGGGGAAGTTCTTCGACCTGCGGCCGAGAATCGCTATTGGGTAAAGAAGACCTTGGAAAGTATCCAAGCTGCGCCCGGAAAATGGCTAAAACTGGAAGCGCTGAAGTTTGTGTTGCTCGTCAATCGTGAAGAAGAAACCAACAACGGGAGTTTCTTCTTTGAGTCGGACCAAGTTCCCTGGTTGCGTTGGGCACCCGTGAAGTTCAACTTGCTGTTTGCTCTTGCCTTTGTGGGCATGGTGATTGTGTTTCGTTCTCGAAGGCGCACGCAGGCCTCTATGGCCATGCTTTGGCCTTCCTTTTCGCTACTCATCGCCGTGCTTGCAACCGCGCTGGCGTTTTTTGTTGTTTCCCGCTATCGATTGTACGCGGCTCCTGCTCTTGTGATGTTTGCGGGATATGCCCTGGTTCAAATCTGGAAGTACCTTCGATCATCAGCGTGGAACAAGTTTGTTCCTGCCGCGCTCACGGTAGTGGTGCTAACCGGGGCGACCTGGATCAATCCCCTGGGTTCGGGAACCAACCGACACTGGGAGGCGGGTTTGCTGACACGTTCCGCGGCTCGCTTACTGGAACAAGGGGATCGAGCGGGGGCCAAGAAGGCGTACTTGCAGGCTCTCGACTTAAGTGAGGTTCGCATGGAAGCCCACCTAGGGCTGGCGAGGTTTGCCGCCGAGGAAGGCAACATTCCCGAGGCGATCGAATACCTCGAGAAAGCACGCTCATTGCAGCCGGAATCGTTTCCCGTCCTCAACAATCTAACGTTGATGTATTTCCAGGCCGCCCGCTACGAGGAATGCATTGGAGTCTCTCGCGCCGCGTCTATTGTTCAGCCCCAGGCGGTCGATCCCAAACTCTACCGAGCCTTGGCCATGAAAGAGCTTGGGGACTTTCAGGGGAGCATGGACATTCTGGGGGTGCTGATCCAAAACCAGCCCCAGCTTCGCCCCGCTTATATTGCTGCCATCGAGATTGCCCTCAACACGGGGCACCGCGACCAGGCTCAGCGCGCCTACGAACGCGCCCTGCAGTATGAGGTGGATCTGCCCGCGGAAGTTCGAGCCGTGTTTGAACCTTAATCCTGCGGTGATGTGGTTCAGCTTAGCCTGAGAGTTAGGCAAGGCACCCTTGGGGACATACTAAGGGGGCGCTAACTCAGACAGTCCTCGCGTTTTGGTTTCGTGGAGAAGAGCGGGCACAAGGCCACCTTTTCACCGGAGAGGGAAAGGCAGAGAGCCTCTCCTTGTGAAAAGTGCCCTCGCGCCCGCTTTCCAACCTAGACCAAAACGCTGCGGAACTCGCGCGCCCCCTTGTATGTCCCCCGAGGATTGCCTGGAACCTCCGCTCTGATATGCTTTCCCCATGACCGACACGATTCAGGTTCCATGGACGGAGCCGCTTCAGGGCCTTCCCCTGACTCAACCCACTCACGAAAGTTGGACGCAGATCGCTATAGGTGATCTGGATGCGTTGTTGGCGGACCATGCTCACTGTGAGCAGAAAGCAGCCAGTATGGCGTTGAGTTTGATTGCGCGTTATCCGGAAAACACAGACCGCACAAAGAAGCTCATGGCTTTGGCTGCCGAAGAAATGCATCACTTCAAACAGGTGCTGGAAAAGATTGAGGCGCGGGGTCGAGTCCTTACAAAGCCGTTGCCGGACGCCTACGTGAAACAGCTTCGCGAATGGAGTTTTCGTCATGTCGGTGGGGTGGGCACCAAAACCGACACTTTCCTTGCCTGTGGTTTTGTGGAAGCGCGTTCGTGCGAGCGTTTCCGGCTTCTAGCCCAAGCGCTCTTGGGGCAGTCGGACCAGGAACTTCAAAAACTCGGCGCTTTCTATCGCAATTTGGCCGATGCCGAGTCGCGCCATTGGGAAAGTTTTCGTGACTTTGCGCTAGAAGAGCAAACGCCCGCGCGCGTTCAAAAACGTATGACGGACATGGCAGAGGCCGAAGCTGCGATCATACGAGATCTTCCTATCGAACCAAGAATGCACTAGGGGGGATCGCGGGTGATGCCCGCTCTTGAACCTGGGGTGGCATGGGAAGCAAACGGAAAGCGTCTTAGCTCTTAGCAAAAAGCTTGGCTACGAGACCGGCCAGGAGGCCTAGAAACCCAACCGGTCCCGTGAGCCATGGAGCAAGATCGAAGGATGTTAGAAACCGAGGCAAGTTTCTTTCATAAACCTATTCTCAATATAGGTCCAATACCGGCGATCAACAAGGTTGGCCAGCGAGATAGTACCGTTTGTTACGTCGAATTCGCGTTGCGTAAACAGTTGTTAAAACTATGTGTGCTGAACGTCACACAATCGCTTCTTATTTGGCGGAAGCCAGAGTTTTGCAATCTTAAGACGTTAAGCAGCCTATGAGTTTGTACAGCATTCTCATGCCCACCATAGCATCCCAGCTATCGACCTTTTCCTCTTCGTTGGGGCTCAGAGCAGAGTTGCCCGGCGAGACTTCGCAAAGATCAAAGCCAATGACTTCTTTTCCGGAAGCGCGCAACTCGCGCAACAAGGTCACCGCTTCGGTGAAGGACAGACCGCCGGGAACGGGAGTTCCGGTGTTGGGGCAAAGCGTGGGATCGAGCCCGTCAACATCGAAGGAAACGTAGACCTTGTGAGGAAGCGCTTCCAGAATCTTGTCGCTTAAGCTTCGCCAAGGGGTGCCGCCGTGAAGTTCATGGCGCAGGTCGGCATCGAAGAAAGTGTGCACACGCCCCGGGTTGGCTTTGATGATGTCGAACTCGGCATCACAATAGTCGCGAATGCCCACCTGCACGAGTCTGGTCACTGCGGGGATGGCGTAAAGCACGTTGAAGAAGATGGAGGCGTGCGACCAGCGGAAGCCCTCGTAAGATTTCCTAAGATCGGCGTGAGCATCGATATGGAGCACGCCAAACTCGGTCCGCTCGCCCAAGGCTTGCATGAGTCCGAAGGGAACCGCATGATCTCCGCCAATCACTCCCACGGTTTTGCCTTGGTTTAACCACTGGCGCGCGGTGTCTCGAACGTAGTCGTTGACGCGCTCGCAAAACTCATCGACCGCATCGCAGCGCGCGAGCAAATCCTTGTTGCCTCCTGGGCCTAGAGCCTCAATCACGGGGAGCGCCATTTCGCGAGCTTCCCGATTCAGCTCGGCAAACTCTTCAGGAATGGGAAGGAGAGCAATGCCTTGCTCGTAGGGACGCCCCATGTCGCGGTCGAGCAGGTCAATTTGATGACTGGCCTTCAAGATCGCCGCCGGGCCTCTGGCCGTACCGGCCCGATAGGACGTGGTGACGTCCCAGGGCACGGGAATCAGAACCACCGAAGCATCTTCGGGCGTGTGGTTCAGGCCAAAAATACCGTCCCCGGTGGCCAAGTTTGGATCAATCGGTTGGTTCATGTTTACCTCGCCCTAATTATAATGGGAAACACCACCCACTTTGCAGGAAGTAGTTTCATGAGTACCACACCTTTCAGTCTTTCTTCGGTCACCAAAACAACGAAGGTCGCCATCTTGGGGCTTCCCATGGACCTCCACTCTTCCTTTCATCGGGGGCCGGCTCAAGCCCCAAGTATCATCCGGTCTGCCTTCACCAGCGAGGCTGCCAACAGCTTTACGGAAAGCGGCGTGGGATTGTCGCAAAGCGAGGAGTGGCTCGATGTGGGGGACCTAGAGGCCAATCACTTTGAGCAAATCGTTCCCGCCATTCAGAGTTTGAACGAAAAGGGACTGAAGCCCCTCTGTTGGGGCGGTGATCACTCGGTGACGTTTCCTGTGGTCGATGCCCTGGCCCAGCGTCATGGTCCGCTCGACATATTGCATATCGACGCCCACCCGGATCTCTACGACGATTTTGAGGGGAACCCTCTCTCTCACGCGTCTCCGTTTGCACGCATCATGGAAAAAGGCCTAGCAAAGCGGCTAGTTCAGGTTGGTATCCGCGCCTCGGGGCCACACCTGATGGAACAAGCGGCGCGTTTTGGGTCGAAACCGTTTCCATGGTCGAATTTAATCCAGCCCAAAAGTTTGAATTCGACGGGCCGCTCTATCTTTCCTGTGACGTCGACGGTCTCGATCCTGCATTTGCCCCGGGAGTCTCCCATCCCGAACCAGGAGGCATGAGTAGTCGCGATGTGCTTCGCCTTATTCAAACCACCAAAGGAAACTGGGTGGGGGCCGATGTGGTCGAAGTGAATCCCGATCGGGACTTTCACGACCTCACTTCGGTTTTAGCGGCAAAGCTCTCCAAGGAGATTATGGGTCGACTGCTCGGTCTTCCTCATGCAGAATAACGCCTTCCGATGGGGATGTTCGGGAGGGCCGGGTGAACGCTACGGGGCAGCTAGAGCGACACATGGGCCGCAGCCTATTTCTATGGCTGTGGCTTCTTCCTATGAGCTGCGGATGGGTGACGCCCCCGGAGCAAAGCCCCTCTTTGGTACCGCTTTCGCTGGGTAACCAATGGGTCTACGTTGAGACGACCCCAACGGGCGAATTCGTAAGCCGCTCCTACGCCAAGCTCGATCTCATCAAATCGTTTCATACCCGCGATGAAACGTTTTTCCGCACTGCCACCGACTTCACCTTTTCTCACGTCGACAAGGGTATTTTGCTGACCCGTTGGCATGAAAGTGACGGCCCCGGTCTCGAGATCTTGCTCGAAGAACCGGGGGCCGAGGACCGTTGGTACACGTTCGGTGACATCTATCGCATTCACCTGGAAACCGCGCCCGTGCAAACTCCAGCGGGTAACTTTGTGGCCGCAAACTACACCGTCTACCGCAACCAAGGGGACTATCAGTTCGAACTTTCCCTGGTTCCGGGAATCGGCATCATTCGCTTTCGAAGTATCGACCGGCGAACCTGGGTGCTATGGGATCACGTGCTGGAGAAGAATTAACCCGCGCTTAGCCTTTGGCCGCGGCGAGCACGGAGTCGTAGTCTGGTTCTTGAGCGATTTCCGGTACGTACTCCACATGCTTCACTTTTTTGTCGGGTCCCACCACGAACACGGCGCGGGCATGGCAGCGATCCAAAGGGCCGCCCTCAATAAGAACTCCGTAAGCGCGAGCAAAGGAAGCATCGCGATGGTCGCTGGCGGTAGTTACGTTTTCGACACCGGCAGCACCACACCAACGCTTCTGGGCGAAGGGTAGATCCATGCTGACCGTGAGTACCGCAACACCATCGTGTTTCGCTGCCTCTTCGTTGAAGCGCCGCGTTTCCGTGTCGCAAACCGGAGTGTCAAGAGAAGGAACGGCAGAGATGATCAGAGTCTTTCCGGCAAAGGAGTCGAGAGTGACATCGGACATGTCGTTTCCTTGAACGGTGAAGCCGGGGGCATCTTGTCCTACCTGCACTTCTTCGCCGACGACATGAATAGGGTTTCCCTTAAGGGTGACTGAGGGCATGGTTTCTCCTTGCGTAATTGAATTAAAAGGGTGCGTGGCCAAATCGGGTACTATGTTGCCTGATTCCTCGGTGCGGATCAATCACAGACCGCGCCCATGACCCGTTTGGCTTTCGGTTTGAAGTTGGACAGATTCCCATGACCTCCAATACCCACCACCCTATGCAGGCTCAAGATGTGGCCGACCTCATCGCTAAGTGCAATGAGGCGCGTCGTCTGGGAGAGCGCGACGCCAAGAGCGAAAGCCTGCTTGAGGATCGGTTCCAGCCCGCACAACGCTTGGCGGTGTACGGTTCTTTAGCTCCGGGAGAAAAAAACTACAACATCGTCCGTGATGTAGGGGGAGCCTGGGGGCCGGGATGGATCTTTGGTGAGCTGGAGCCTTCGGGCTGGGGGTTCACCATGGGGTATCCGGCTTTTCGATCTCAGGCTGAGGGACAACCGGTCGCGTGTCTCTTGCTGCGGAGCAAAGGTTTGGAACGATTCTGGAACCAACTCGATCAGTTCGAGGGGGAAGAGTATCTTCGCACTTTGGTTCCGGTTCGACTGAAGAACGAACTCTGGGCTCTGGCCAATTGCTACGAACTACATCCCCGGCTTTTTGGGAGCGACCCGTCCCCCGCGTAGACGTCCCAAAATCAGAGCCAAAAGCCCAAGCAGGATCTCGTCAACAAAAGGGACAAGATCCGGGATGAAGAGGTCTAGGATGAATAGTCCAAAAGTGAGCAAGAAGAGCCGAGGAAACCGCAGGCTAGCCGCGTAGTTCATGAAAGTGCCTAGTAGGCCGTGCTTTACCATGGTCGTGAGATTCGTTTTCCGGGTCTAAACCCCTAGATGACTGACAAATTGGGGGATCGAGGCCTTCTTAAGCATAGGTAAAGAGGTGGCCAGCCACAACGGCAAAGGGTATCCTTTTCGGAAATGGACCCGCTCCGACCCCCTGAGCGCCCTGTCCTTCCCAGTTTTTACAGGCGGACTTCTACCAAACAGCCGCCGCAACGAGGAGAAACCAATGCCCCAGGCAAAAGCGAGACACATTCTCGTAACTACAGAAGAGGCCTGCTTAGGCCTCAAGAACAAAATCGACGCCGGTAGCGATTTCGCCGAACTCGCCCGCGAGCACTCCACCTGTCCTTCCGGCAAGCGTGGCGGCGATCTCGGAAGCTTCGGCCCCGGACAAATGGTGAAAGAATTCGACGAAGTTGTCTTCAGCGAAGCCGTGGGTGTGACCCATGGTCCCATCAAGACCCAGTTCGGTTTTCACTTGGTCGAGATCACGGAACGTACTGACTAAGTAGCGCCCGTGAACGAGCCCAGAAAGCCAGAGATTGAATACCCTGCCGAGTGGGGCTATCGCGTCATCGGTAAGGAAGAGGCTGTGCTCCGCGCGATCGTCCACTCTTTGGTGGGCGATCGTGTGTATGAGTTGGAAACTTCCAACCAAAGCGCCACCGGGAAGTACGTCAGCATTCGCCTGACCCTGACCGTTAACAGCGAAGAAGATCGTGTGGGACTCTTTGAGTCTCTAAAATCGCAACCCGAAGTCATCATGGTGTTGTAGGAGTCCCTTGTGATTACTCCCGTCGAAGCAGCCAGCCAGTTCGTGGCCCAAGCCGCGGTTTTGGAAACGCTCTTGTCGGTGACTCAAGATCAGGCGGCTTGGAAACCTTCCGAGAAATCTTGGTCCCTGCTCGAAGTTACCAATCATCTTTGGGACGAAGAGAAAGAAGACTTCAAGAAGCGGTTGGACTTGTTGCTTCACGCGCCAGGCCAAGAATGGCCTTCCATCGATCCCGAAGGTTGGGTGAAGGGGCGCGAGTATGCCGCGCGAGATCAGGCGGAATCGCTTGAGGGGTTTTTGAAGGAGCGCCAAGCTTCGGTGAATTGGTTGCGAGCTTTGTCGGTCGACGACGCTGCCTGGAACAACAAGTACGAGCACCCTGCCCTGGGGACGCTCTTTGCCGGCGACATGTTGGCCTCTTGGCTCAGCCACGATTTATTCCACACACGCCAAATCCTGAAACTGCATCAGTTCTACAACGATGAGCAGCTTAAACCCTTTAGTCGCGACTATGCAGGCGGCAAGTGGTAAATGCTGGTTAAGGTCTGCTGCATTCAGAGCGTGGCCGAAGCCCAAATGGCCGTGGAAGAAGGAGCGGGCATTCTTGGGCTAGTGTCCGAAATGCCCAGTGGCCCCGGCGTTATTTCCCTAGAGTCCATCGCCGCGATTGTCCGTGAAGTTCCCTCGACCTTTGAAACGTGGTTGCTATCCAGCGCCACTTCAGCCGAAGCGATTGTGCAGCAACACGCGGCTTGTGGCACCTCCGGCATCCAGATTTGCGACGCCTTGGATGAGAAGGAATTCGCCAGCCTGCGCCTGAAGCTGCCGACCACGAAATTGATTCAGGTGGTTCATGTCACGGGCGCCGGTTCGGTGGCGGAGGCGGTGAAAGCCTCCGAGTACGCCGATGTAATTCTGCTTGATTCGGGGCAGCCCGGGGCCGAAGTGAAGACTCTGGGCGGCACGGGCAATACTCACGATTGGTCGGTTTCCAAAGAGATCTGTGAAACCATCGATGTGCCCATGTTTTTAGCCGGTGGCTTAAACGGCGGCAACGTCCGTTCGGCCATGGATGCGGTGGGGCCTTTTGGTCTCGACGTGTGCTCGGGAGTGCGAGAAGACGATGCTCTTTCCGTCGTGCGTTTGCGTGCATTCATGGATGCAGTGAAAGGCCGAGGGCTGTTTCGTGGTTAAGGGAGCGTTTCGCCCGTCGAAGGGTAGGTCTGGCGTGAAACGCGCCAATTCCGGGGAGAAGATTCATGGCCGAGTTTAAGTTTGAAGCCACTTCCAGTTCGGGCGAAGTTTCCGCGATCCTAGAACGGCCGCGGGGAGCCAAAGCGCTGTATGTTTTCGCCCACGGCGCGGGCGCGCCCATGAATCATCATTTCATGGAAACCATGGCCGAGAAGTTTGCCAAGCAGAAGATAGCCACCCTGCGTTTCAACTTCCCCTACATTGAGCTAGGTCGGAGGGCTCCGAGCCCTCAGCCGATCCTAAAGAAGACGATACGCTCGGCCGTGGCGGTCGCTCGCAAAAAAACGCAGGGAAAGCTCCCCATTTTTGCCGGGGGCAAGTCGATGGGTGGACGTATGACGTCTTTGGCCCAGTCCGAAGAGCCCATCGAACATGTTCAGGGGCTAATCTTTGTGGGCTTCCCCTTGCACGCCCCGGGTCGTGACTCCGCCGACCGGGGCGAGCACCTTAAAGAGGTAAAGCTCCCCATGCTGTTCTTGCAAGGCATGCGCGACAAGTTGGCAAATCTCGACTTTTTAGAGCCGTTGCACAAATCCTTGGGACGTCGCTCCAAGCTTCACAAGATTGAATGGGCCGATCACGGATTTCATGTGCCGAAGAAGTCCGGTCGTGATGATGATGACATCATGACCGAACTCGCCTCGGTGACTTCCGACTGGATCGATCGCAAACTTCCTTAGTTGCAGCTCGTTCCGTTAACGATGTAGGGCGTCACAATGACGGCATCCGACAAAGAGACGGCATCGTTGAATGGGTCGGTAAAGTTTGAGCAAGGTTCAGATTGGCCCAAGGAAATCGGAGCGGTGTGGAAAACAGCGTCCGACAAGCCCACATTGCAGGTGGGGTCGCCGGTGTAGCCAGGGTCGGTGTTCACGAATCCGGCTGCGTCGACAACGTCAGGACTGTTGATTTCGATTTGCCCAAGAAGAATGCCGTCGGCAAAGACTTCCGCAACCGTGGCTCCCAGACCCGTTGCCGTGATACAACCACCGCCGGCCACAAAGAAGGTGGCATCGCCGGATGCGTTGGTGAGTTCATCGATGACGGGGTGCGTTTGGCCCGTACACCAGCAAACAAGGCCGTCGGCTGGGCCCGAGACAACAATCTGGACAAAGGAACCGCTTAAAGGGCCACCACTATTGGCGACGTTCACGGTATATCCGAAGGATCCATCTGGTGTAACGGTCATGAAGCCAGGAGCATTGCTAAAGGCCGGGTCAGGAATAGTGGCCATGGCGGGCGCGCTTACGAGCATGCCGACAAGGACAAAAGCGAGAGCGAATCGAAACTGACGAGTCATAGAGAAACCTCCAAGGAAGGGGATCGGGTAATTATACATTGCGAGAACCCTCTTCCTAAGGGCATTCCTAAGGTTTTTGCGTTGCGTCCTTTGGCGCAAGGATTGCACTTTGGTGTGCGAACTTGCCTAATGAAGGGGCAAAAGGCGGTTTGGAGGTGGGTTCGGTTTCTCGGCTGGGGTATTCTTGTTGGCCTATGACTCGCAGATCGCGTCCCTTTGTCACTCCCTCCACAAACCTTCTCCACCAACTGAGCCGGCTGGCGGCAGAGCGTGTCCCTCTGGTTGTGGTGACGGTGGTGAAAGCTTCAGGCAGCGCGCCGGGGAAATCCGGGGCCAAAATGGTGGTTACGGCCAGGGCCGCCTATGGCACGGTGGGGGGCGGGCGAGTTGAAAATGCGGCTCTAGAGCATGCGCGCTCCTTATTGGGTAAGCATCAGGCCCCCGAAGTACAACACATCGACGTGGTTCAAGATTTAGGCATGACCTGCGGTGGGAGTATGGAAATCATGTACGAAACACAAACGCCTCCGCCTCGGTTGGTGATCTTTGGCGCCGGGCATATTGCGGAGCCCTTGTGTGCGGCGGCGGTACTGGCCGGTTTCGATGTCACGGTGTGTGATGATCGAGAAGATTGGTTAACGAAAGAGCGCTTTCCAAGCGCGAGTGCCCTGATTCAGGCCCCGCCTTCGGAAGCTGTTTCGCGCGCCGCACTGAATGAGCACACGTTTGTCACCTCAGTCGCTCCCGGCCATTCCGTTGATCAGGAGATCATGTTGGCTATTGCGGCGGGGGGAGTTCGCCCTCGCTACGTTGGCGTGATTGGAAGTCGGCGTAAGGGAGTGGAATTGCGTAAGGGCTTGCTTGAGAAGGGAACCACGGAATCGTTTGTAGAGAGCATTCACATTCCCATGGGGTTGAACATTGGTGCCGCCGAACCCAACGAGATCGCCATTTCCATTGTGGCGGAGCTGGTGGCCGAGTTTCGCAACATGAACCCGGTGAAACCCTGGTGATTTCTGTGACTCCGCGAGAGGTCAGGCTGTGATCGCGGCGATTATCTTAGCCGCCGGAGCAGGGCGGCGTATTGGAACACCCAAAGCGCTTCTGCGTCGCGGAGATGAAACCTATCTTTCACGAGCCGTCGATGTGTGTCGCCAGGCCGGGTGCCAAACCGTTTGGGCCACCACCCGCGAGGATCTTCCCGAGCTGGATGAAGAAGTGGCGCGGCTGGGTGTGGTTCCGGTGTTGAACAAGGAACCCGAAGACGGCATGTTTTCCAGTGTGAAGCAGGGATTGATTGTGGCTCTGGCGGAAGACCCCGATTCCCAGTTTTTCGTTTTGTTTCCGGTGGATCATCCGGAGGTAAAATCGGAAACGGTTTCGCTCTTGGTGGAATCTTTGCGCAAAGAGTTGGCGAAGGATGCCAACGCGGCTTGGTGTCGGCCTGCGTTCGAAGGCCGTGGGGGTCACCCCATCGTCGTGACCAGCGACATGGCTCAAGCTCTGGCTGCGGACCCGGACAACAAGCGCCCCCTTCGTGACGCCCTCTTTGAAATGGCCGAGCCGCTCACGGTGGAAGTGGACGACCCCGGGGTGAGAAGAAACGTAAACACTCCCGAAGATTTGTAGGGTGGGTGCTTCTTAACGCTCCCTTGAAACCTCGCTAGACGGCCGTTTCTCTGTCAGAATGAAGTATGGCTGAACTCGTTCCTTACCCATTTGACGGCCTTGTGCATCGCATGGTGCGTGAGCTCCAAGATCACCAGGCCATTTACGATCTTCCTGAGCGTCGTTTCTTTTTGGGCGATGCCGATCACGACTTTTCGGTGCCTTTTCACGGGCGCCGCGTCTCCAGTCCCCTGGGTCCCGCGGCCGGCCCCCAGACGCAGATGGCCCAAAACATCGTGCTGTCTTGGCTTGGCGGTTCCCGCGTCATGGAACTGAAGACGGTGCAGATCAACGATGAGTTGGACATTCCGCGTCCCTGCATCGACATGCAAACCATTGGGTTCAATGCGGAATGGTCGCAGGAGCTAAAGCTCGAGCAGTCCCTGGATGAATACGTGAAGGGGGCCATGCTGGTGGAGATGCTCCGCCACGAACTTGGGGATAAAGTAGCGCCTGGTTTTGAGAGCGTGGAATACGACATGAGTGTCGGCTACGACCTCAAAGGCATTCAGACCGATCGCATGATGGCTTTCATGCGAGGCATGCTCAACGCAAAGGCCGAAGTAGAGAAGTTCCGGGCTCAGATTCCCGAGGCCTACAAACACTTCCGAGACCTTGAATATCCCACCAAGCTCTCGGACACGCTGACTCTGAGCACCTTCCACGGGTGCCCGCCCGAAGAAATCGAAGGCATCATCGACTTCCTGCTCCGGAAGTTGAACCTCAACTGTGTGATCAAGTTCAACCCGATGTTATTGGGGCCGCAGGAAACGCGACACTTGCTCCACGATGTGATGGGCTACCAAGACATCAAGGTTCCCGACAGCGCGTTTGAACGCGACGCCACCTGGGAGCAGGCCACGGGCATGATGGAACGGCTGGCCGAGACCGCGAGTTCTTTGGGGTTGAGCCTGGGGGCCAAGTTTTCCAACACCCTGATCGTCGAGAACGACGCACGGTTTTTGCCGGCGAGCGAGAAGGAAGTCTATCTCTCGGGGCAGCCGCTTCATGTGTTGGCCATGAACTTGGTGAAACGGTTTCGTGGTCACTTTGGCGACCGCTTTCCCATTTCTTTTGCTGCGGGCATTGATCGGGGCAACTTCCCCGATGCGGTGGCGCTGGGGCTTGTGCCCATTACGGTGTGCAGCGATTTGCTGAAGCCCCAGGGGTACGGGCGCTTGCAAACCTACAACGCGAATTTAGTCCGGCGCATGGATAAGGTGGGAGCGAACAGCGTCGATGACTTTGTGCTTTGCGCCTACGAAGGGAACGCGCTCAAAGCGCTCACTAACCTGGAGCTGGGGGAAAACGACCCGGTTCACCAGGCCTGTGCCGGCGCACTCGAAAACGGATCCGACTTAGAGACAGCCGCCGGGGAAGAGGTCTACGCCAAGTGGGTCTCCGAAGCGCGACTTCTCAACACGGAAACCTACGTGGCGGCAATGACCGCCGACCCGCGTTACAGCCTTGCTCAGAATTCAAAGCTCCCGAAGAAGATTGGTAGCGAACTTGAGCTATTCAACTGCATCAGCTGTGACAAGTGCATTCCCGTTTGCCCGAACGATGCCAACTTTGCGTTTACGCCTTCCGCCGAAACCGTACCCATCGTGAAACTGCAGAAAAGCGGTGAAAACTGGTCGTGGAACGAAGAAGGCGAAACGTCCCTCACCGAAAAACACCAGATCGCCAACTTTGCCGACTTCTGCAATGAGTGCGGCAATTGTGATATTTTTTGCCCGGAAGATGGCGGTCCCTACGTGGTGAAACCGCGGTTCTTCGGCTCCGTGGCCAGCTGGAACGAGCTCCAGACCCATGATGGGTTCTTCATCGAACGAACGAGTGAGGGCGAGCGGATTCTGGGACGGTTTCAGAGTCGCGAGTTTGAACTCATCTCCGAAGGCGACCAGATCGTTTTCATCGACCGCTCCGACAAAAGCGAAGTTCAGTTCAATCGAACCCAGCCCAACGATTCTTTCAAAGTACTGAAGGCTTCCGGCGGCACCATCGACCTTACCT
>JABDJR010000623.1 GCA_013003415.1 Candidatus Eiseniibacteriota bacterium
TTAATGTCGGAATCGGAATCGTTGACGTTCTTTGCCAACAAGAAAGAGATACCTTCCTCCCCAAATCGGACTCCTGCCCCCAGATCCACCGCGATGGCTTGGTCGCTAAACTTCCCTTTGTCCCAAGCCGTGCCTGCATCGACCAGAACCAAAGCTCTGGTTGATCCCTCGACTTCGAACTCGTACTGCAGGTTGAGAAGCGCGGCGTTGTTGCCGCTCATGTCGCGATAGTTGTGCCCCCGCAAAGTGCCGATGCCGCCCAAGTAAAAGCGACGCTGAACGGGAAGGTCACCGTGTTTCGCGGAACCGGTGCCTACGAGAACCCGAGCGATGAGGTTCTGTCGGGGGGTGAGTCTGAAGTTCGATCGCGAATTGAGAGTCAGACGCCAGAGGTCGAAATCACTGTCTAAGCTTTCTTCCGAGCGTTCCCACGTGAGTTTGTGATCGTGCCGAATGCGTTGCGGGCCATACTCATCGTGATTGTCGAACTCCATGGTGATGTCGTAGGCCCGGAAGGTCCCTTCGTCAATTGCAGGGTTGGCCCCAAAGCGTGCGCGCTGTCGCCAAACCGACCACTCAGCTTTGTTATCGAGGGACTTCTCATCTTGAGTGCGAATGCCAATGGTGGTTCTAAAAAATGGAGAGGGATAAATTCCAAGCCAAGCCCTTGCTCCTTCAGTCTCGTACCAGTTGCGATAGTCTCGATGGAAAAAGAGGGCGCTTAAACTGTTCTCGGTATCACTAATCACGTCATTGTCGAGAAAGTAAGACTCGACGTTTCGATAAGCGTGGGCTCCCAAGGTGAGTTTGTGTTTTGGAACGATGGGTTGTTCAAAGCCAAGGTGATATTTGCCCCGTTGTGAGGCGAAACCATAGCCCAGTCCGGCTCGGTAGGAAGGCAAGAAGGAGTCTCTCTCCAAGCCGCGTTCGCTGAAGAGGGAGAGCGCCAGACCTTCCACGCGGTTGTATTGAATCCAAGAACCGAGGCTGAAGTCGTTTAGGTGGTGGTAGCCCTCGTGTTCGTCCCAATCTTCGCCAAGCCACGGATCTTCATCGATCTTGTCGACACCATCCACGAAATCATCCGTGTAGTCCTCGCGGTCGGGGGGGCTAAAAAGCTCAATTCGGAAGGGAGCTGTTTCACCGGTGGTGGTGTCCGGAGTGGCAACCTCTGCTTGGCTGATCGATGCCAGGCTCAGGATGGCCCCAAAGGCTATCAGAAAGAAAGAATGAATTTGTCGCATCGCGCTTCCCCCAGGTGGTTCAAGCATAAAGACCCCAGAAATTAGACTGCAAGCTCTGTTCCAGTTTTTCGGCTTGAAAACAGAGAGGTTATGGGGACGAGCCGGGGAATATCGGGGCATTTCTGCAACGACTGTGGCAGCAAAGCTTCGCTTAAGGGCTATTTTCGGGATAGCCCGTAGCGTTTCAGTTTGCGATGGAGGTTCGCTCGGTCAATGCCTAGTACTTTGGCTACCTGGGTAACATTCCAGCTTTGTCGCTCAAGCTCGCGCGTGAGGAATTGTCGCTCCGCTTCGTCGAGAAATCGTTTCAAAAGGCCGTCTTCACCCTCGGGAATGCTGAGCTTCAGACCGATTCCATCGGTGCTTTCGGACGCTTGAGTACCCAACAGGGATTTGACCTGCGTCAGCCCCACCCTGGAGCCGGGGGTCATGATCACGAGGCGTTCCACGAGATTCCTCAACTCACGAACGTTGCCCGGCCACTCGTAGTGACTCAGTCGCTCCATCGCCTCCTCGGCTACCGAGAGGTTGGTGCGACCGTACTCATTCCTGAAGTAGTCGAGGTAGTGGTTTACAAGTAAGGGTACGTCGCCCACGCGGTCTCGCAGGGGCGGCACCACGATGGGGATGACATTCAGTCGATAGAAGAGATCACGCCGAAAGGCGCCGCTCTCAACTTCGGCGGGCAAGTCTTTGTTGGTGGCGGCGATAATGCGCGCATCGAAACTCAAGGTTTGCGTTCCACCCACGCGCTCAAACTCGCTGGATTCCAGGGCGCGCAATAACTTGGCTTGGGCCTCCAAATTCATATCGCCGATTTCATCAAGAAAAAGAGTGCCGGCGTGGGCAAGTTCCAGCTTACCCCGTTTTTGCGCATTGGCTCCGGTAAAGGCGCCTTTCTCGTGCCCAAAGATTTCGCTTTCGACCAATTCTTTGGGAATGGCCGCGCAATTGAGACGAACGAAGGCGCCCCCCGCACGTGGACTCAACTCGTGGACGGCGCGGGCAACGAGTTCCTTTCCAACCCCGTTCTCGCCCAGCAAAAGCACCTTAGCCGGGGTAGGGGAGGCTCGCTGAATCGACTCTCTTAAGTCTTTCATGGCTTTGCTTTCACCAACCAGTCGATGCAATGCATCGAGGCCCTGACGCAGTTCGAGGTTTTGCCGTCGAAGCGCAATGACCTCTAAGCCGCGCTCCACCGTGATGGCAAGACGCTCGGGAGTGAATCCCTTTTCAAGAAAGTCGAAGGCACCCAGTCGCACCGCCTCAATAGCAACTTCGATGGTTCCGTGACCGCTCATGACAACAACCGGGATCGATTCTGGGATGTGAGGGAGACGTTCTAGAAATTCGACGCCGCTTTCACCGGGCATACGAACGTCGAGCAAGATGAGATCGACCGTGGTTTCGTTGGCGTCGATAATCTTTTCCGCTTCAGAAGTCTCGGTGGCTTCTAAAACCGTATAGCCCTCATCGCGCAAGTAATCACCTACGGATCGGCGGACTTTGCTTTCGTCATCCACGATCAGGATCGTGGCGCGGATCTCACTCTTCGTCATCAAGCTCTCCAAGCTCTACCGGAAGTCGGTTAGGGAGTATCAGCCTAACCCGAGCCCCGCCTCCGGGGCGATCCTCAAGTTCAATGCGTCCACCGTGCTGAAAGGCCGTTCGCTGGACGATGCTCAAGCCCAAACCCGTCCCCTGGTCCTTGGTGGTGACGTAGGGTTCAAGGAGCCCCTCAACGCCCTCAGGCCAGCCGGGACCATTGTCCTCGACCACCACATGGGTTTCTTCGTCGTTTCGCTCCAGGTTGACCCAGAGTTCGCCCTTGGCCTCAGTGGCTTCGGTTGCGTTGCGAATAAGATTGGTCAGGGCCTGACGGAGGAGACTTTTGTCTCCCCAGATCTCGGCGACCTTGACGCTCGGTTCCCAGTGAACGGTGAGGCGATCTTCGTCAATGGCCCCCACACAGGAGTGCAAAAGGGGTACCAGGTCGGTGATCTTAAGCTCAGGCACCGGAAGGCGCGCTAGTTCACCAAAACTGGCGGCCAGTCGTTTCAACCCCTCAACCTCCTCGAGGACGTTGTCCATGGGCTCGCGGATTTGCTCGCGCACCGCCTCGTCCAGGTCTTGGGTTTTTCGCTGGGCGCGATGTAGCGAAAACGCAATCGGCGTGAGGGCGTTTCTCATTTCATGGGCCACCCGTCGCGCCACGTCCCGCCAGGCCGAGAGGCGTTCGGCGCGTGCCAGAAGTTCCCGAGACTCACCGAGTTCAGAACTCATGGAGTTGAAGGTTGCGATGAGTTGTTCCATTTCCTCGCCCCCGCGAGGTTGAACGCGCACACCCTCTTCGCCGCGGGAAAGAGCGTGCATTCCCAAGCCGAGAGCCTCCACCGGTTGACTCACTCGTGAGGCCAACCTTCGCGCGACCAGCATCGAAATCAAAATGAGGACGAGTAGAACGAGAATGGCCGAAAGAACAACTGCGCGCTGGTTCACCCGGATAAGGTAAGGAAGCTGCTTGTAGTAGCTCACCCCTTGAAACAAGTTGTCGAGATCAGGATAAAAGTCCCGTCCCATAAAGTTACCAACCACCAAAATACGATCTTCGGCTCCCGGCTGGCCAAGGGGTTCGAGGAAAGCAAGCACTCCGGTTTCCTTGACGCGTACAAAAGGTTGAGTGCTACTGAGGGCGTTTGGAACGTCGGGAAGCTTCCCCGGCGGGGTTACGAGGGGATCGCGCGACGCTTCGAAAGTTAGATTCCCCGAGGCATCGTAGATTTGGAGGAAGTCCAAGTTGTAGGAGGTTGCAAGCCGTTCGCGGATGGCCCCGACTTCCGGGAGCTCGAAGATGCCGGGTTCCTGGGCCAGTATCTGTCCGCGCTGCCGCATGTCGTTCTCGGCGCGATGGATCATGTCTTGGGCCACTTTAGCGCTGCCATCGAGAGCTTCTTGAACTCCGGGTTGCTGCCAGCTTGAAAGCGCATCGAGCCAGCGCGGCGTGAGCAAGAGAGCTAAGGTAACGGCCGGAACAATCGTGAGAATCAGGAAGAGTAGCGTCAGCTGCCCACGAAGCGTCCGGGGAGGAAAGCGCATTTCCTAGCTCAAAAGCTCCACAATTACGGAGGGGTTGGCTTGGGGGTGCTCGCGAATGGCCAGGTTCTCGGTGACATGGGCTGCGTTACCCATTCCCACGAGGGCGGATGTGACCCCGGGCGTGGAGCGTGTGAACTGAATGCTCCGAAGGACGTCGTTGTCGAGGTCGGGAAAGGCTTCGTGAATAAACTCGGGAAGGGAGCCAATCAGTTTTCCTTGGTGCAAACTGGCACTAGCTACAACGTGGATCCCGAGGTCTTGTGCCACCTCAAGGATGGTTCCCGGTTTGTCATCGGGAGGTTGATTACGAACTCGATACCCTTCAGTGAGGGCCAAGCTAAAAGGCAGCTGGATAAACTGAAAGTGGTGATTGTCTCCGGCCACATCTTTCGCCCACCCCAGAATCTCCGGGAGATTCAGCCAGCCGAAGGAATCATCCTGATGACGAAAACCTTCCCAGGTGGCAAATCCGTAGGACTGGAGGTGACCGTCGGAAATCTTGCGTTCCAGAAACTCGAAGTTGCTTTTGACCTGTTTCTCAAAATCGTCGGGGCCCAGTACGGGGAGTTGCGTCTCGGGGTTGTGCAGATAATAGATGTCAATCGTTTCGAGGTTGAGATTGCGACGGCTTGCCTCAAACTGATCTGCAATGTATTTCGGATGCAGGCTGTGGCTCATTTGGTGAAAGTCGGATTCTTTCACAATGCCACGGTCGATGAAACGCGACTCGATATAGAGTCGTGCTTCGTCGGGAGACGAAGGGGGCGCCCCTTGAAAAGGAACAAAGCCGCCTTTCGTGCAGACCACAATCTCGTCGCGACTCACACCTTGGGTGAAGGATTTCTTGAGAGCTGCGGCAATGCACTTTTCCGACCGCTGGAACCTGTAATTGATCGCGGTGTCTAAGAGGTTAATTCCTGAGCCGACCGCAGCCTGGATCGAGGCTTCGAAAGATTGATCGGAGGCTTTGTCAAAGTTTCCCAGATAGGTGCCCAGGCCCAGAGATGAGATCCATCCCAAGGGAGTGTTGGCGAAAAAGTCATCTGCAGCCGGGGTGCGCTGCTTGAGTCGTGATGTCCCCTCAAGGGTCGCATGTCCTTTAATCATGCAAATAATATAGAACCCGTATCCGGTTTCGGTAAGGGTGGAATTGTGACTTAGGGTTCAGTATCCTTTTTTTCTGCCACCAACAAGGTGCTGAGTGCCGGGTTTATGAAGGAGGCCGTTGTGCGGATTGTTGTGTTAGTCGGATTTCTTGTGGGGACGTTGGTCCTGGGGTGCTCCGATTCCTCCGATCCGGTCATCGAGCCCACGGGATCGGTTTCGATCCAGCTTGGCCACCAAGTGGATGGAGCCAATCTGCTGTTTGGCGAGTTGCTGTACACCAACGCGGCGGGGGATCTCTACTCGGTCGATAACCTCATGTACTACCTGTCCCG
>JABDJR010000459.1 GCA_013003415.1 Candidatus Eiseniibacteriota bacterium
TCTCGCTCCTGGGGCCTTATTGGTCGGCTGGCTCGCGGACCGCCTGGATTGGTCTTTTGTTGAAGCGGACTCAAGAACGGCGGAGTTTATGAGTAAATCCCAGCTTGTTCGGATCACCGTCTCCCAGCGTGAGGCAGGGCACGATCCGGCTCGCATCCGGTCAGTGCGTGTTGGCTTTGGTGAGGCACGCTACCCGCTGCAATTGGTGCGTTACTCTGCGGACAAGGCGATTGCTATGTCGATGGATTCCCATCGCCAATCACGCCTAAATCAAATCAAAACCACAAAGGCTTCGGCAGTGGTTCGTGAAATGCAACGGATGGGAATGAATTCGGTGGCTGCCGCCGCCATGGCAAAGGCAGCACCTCTTCTTGAAGCGTGGGGAAAGAAAATTTGAGTTTGAATCTTCCTGACAATACAAAGTTAGAAGTTTTTCCCGATGCCCATGCCGTGACAAACGGGATCGCAGAGTGGATCGTCGACCGTTTGAATACCATCAAAACAAGAAGGAAACGCCTGGTGTTGGCAGGGGGGAGCACCCCCAAAGCTCTCTACGAACTGTGGGCTAAGGAGTTTTCAGACCGGCTCGATTGGTCGCGTGTGTCTTTCACGTTTAGTGACGAACGGGCCGTGCCTCCGGAGCATGTCGACTCCAACTACCGCATGGCCAAAGAAGCTCTGTTTGATCCTTTGGGCATTTCGAAGAAGCAAGTCCTCCGACTCCGGGGAGAAGACGGCGCGGAAAAAGGTGCCCAGAAAGCGCACAAGGCTTTAGAGGCCTGGGCGCAGCAAGTGCCTCTCTTCGACGTGGTGCTTTTGGGCCTTGGTTCCGACGCCCACACCGCATCTTTGTTTCCTTCGGAGACCGCTCCCGAATTTGGGGCCCGGCTTGCCGGCGCGTGTCAGCATCCCGACGGACAACCGCGAATCACGCTCACACCACAAGCTCTCAGTTCTGCGGGCCATGTTGCCTACTTCGTTTCCGGAGAGGGGAAGGCCCAGGCAGTAGCGAGTGCACTCAGCTCGTCGGAGGCCGATTCGAAGTACCCGACCCGGTCGATCGGAAGCTCAGACACCCACATCACCTGGTTCTTAGACGAAGCCGCCGCCTCGGCTCTCCCTGCCAATGCAGGGTCTTCCTCGTGAACGATCTTCGGTCACAGTTTTTGGGTTGGAACCGTTCTTAGGATACTTGGGTTATTTCTATGATGCGAACCACATTAACCACGCTTCTCCTACTCACCTTCTTTGCCTCACCGGCCCTGGCCGGAGCTTGGCTCCAGCCCGAAGGCAAGGCCTACCTGCGGCTTAGCAGCGGCATTTTGAATACCGAGACCCGCTTTGATTCCGAGGGCGAAGAAGTTCCCTTCGATGCTTCCGGGGGTGGTTTTCGCAATGTGAGCTACGAGGACTTGGCCGTCAACTTCTACGCCGAAGTCGGGATCCACCCCGACTGGACCGTGATTGGCGTGGGGTCCTGGAAGAACCTTCAAGCCGAACAACCCTCAGCCATTTTCACCACCTACGGATTCGGTGACTTGGGGCTTGGGGTGAAACGAAGTCTTTACCGCAGCACCTGGACCGTTGCTTCGGCTTCGGGAATGATTTCGGTTCCCACAGGCTACGACCCGGCGGAATACCCGGCCATTGGCTCGGACGTTAGCGAAGGTTCCGTCTCGTTGGAATTGGGTCGAGCGGGCCACGCCTGGTGGTCTAATGTCGAAAGCTTTTTGAAGATCCGTGGTGGTGATTTCCGATCTCAAGTCGGCGGATCTTTGGGGGGCGGCTTTTCCGTGTCGAGTTCCTGGGCCTTTCGGGGCGAGTTCCGGGGTGCGGTGCCGGTAGGTTCTACCGACAACACCGGAAGCGGCGCTTTGTTCGATCCCACCGCGGTTGACCCAAGCAATCTCGATGTCGCGGGTACCGTGTCGTTCAATCTGCCCCAAGGCGTGGCGATTGAAGCGGGACTCAGAAGCACGGTTTGGGGTGAAAACACCTTAAAGGGAACGCGGTTCTCGGTGGCCTTAGCTACGAGCCCATCGCTTCGCCTCTGGGGCGGTGAAGAATGAGGGGCCGAAGAATGCGACGCCTTGCCATGCGCACCTTGGCGGCGACCACCCTTCTCGCCCTTGTGCTCAGCGCTTGCGGTCACAACGTCGATCCCTCGGAAGATTTTAAAGATCCGGATCAGATTCCTAACGTCACGAATTTTGAGGCCGTGGCGAATCTACTCGGAGTTAAACTGACCTGGATTTCTGATCCCATTGATTTCGCTGTTATTGATGGTTTTTACATCTACCGGGCAGTTGTCGTTGGGGGAGAGGAGCCCGTTTTCCAACGACTCACTCCGGAGCCGTACTCCGAAAGCTCGGAGTACCAAGACCAAGATGTTGATGACGGCACAACCTACCGCTACGAAATCCGCGCAGTGACTCCCGCCGGCGTAGAAAGCAATCCCACGCCTCCCTGGACGGTGCGGGTCGACTTCACCCCACCGGCGCCACCGACCAACCTTCAGACCACAGAATCCGGCACCCCAACGAACCCCACGGTTCTTTTGAGTTGGGATGCGTCACCTGATACCGATGTCGACTTGTACCGGATCTTCCGATTGCCCCCTTTCCCGGGGACAACTCTCTACGTCGAATGGAGGCCGCGACTTTACGAAGATATCTTCGTTGAGCGAACCATGATGTACCGGTACTACATCCAGGCAGTCGACATTGCTGGAAACGTGGGCCCCGAGTCAGAAGTGGTTCAGATTACGATCAGCGGGCCTTAGGTCTTCGAATTGACGATGCGGGTCAAACAAAAAAAGCCGGAGGCGCATTACCTCCGGCTTTTCTGTTGAAGTCTGCTACTCCGTTTTCGTGTCTGCTTCGGATTCGCGAGGTGGTTGTCCGTTCGAAGACTTTCGACGCCGGCGAGGGTCTTCGACTTTCCCCAACACTTCTGGTAGATCGATCCCCGCCTGAGCAGCTAGTTCATGCATGGGTGGCAAAGAACCGATCAGGCTCTTCAGAAACCCGGCGGTTGAACTTCCGTTGACTCCGTCGCCACCGGCGGAATCCCAAACCGTGATCTTGTCGATCTTCAGGTTCTGGATCGCCTTAACCTGCTCGGATACCAACTCGGGGAGTTGCTCGACCATCAAGAGGGCAGGGGCAAGGTCTTTACGATCCCCACAGATCTCAATGAGCTGCTGGTAACCCATGGCCTTGGCGCGAAGGACCTTCTCGATACCCTCGGACTCGGCCGTGTACTTGGCTAAGATGGCGTCGGCTTCACCGCGAGCCACGCGACGAATGCGCTCGGCCTCGGCTTCTGCGTCGACCTGAATCTTGGCCTTCTCAACTTCCTGGTGAGCCAGCTGCTCTTTCTCGAGCAAGGCCACTTCACGTTCTTTCTCGGCACGAAGAACATCGCGTTGGGCTTCGGCAAGAGCCACATCGCCTCGGCGTTGGGCTTCAGCCTTGCGTTCGGCGAGGTTGGCGTTGTAATCCGCGATGCTTGCCTTAGAACTGTTTTCACCTTCTACCGCTTCAGCTTCTAGGCTTGCCACCTTAATTCGAAGCTTGGCGTCAGCCTCTTTCTTTCCCTGGGCGGCAAGGGCGCCTTGGGTTGCGATGGCGATTTCTTTCTCTTTGTTGGAGTCAGCTTCACCAGCAATCCCCTCAGCCTCGAGCTGAGCGATCGCCACGCGCTGGTTTCGCTCGGCAGCTTTCTGCCCCATGGCCGATTCCGCAGATTGATTTGAGACCTCAACCGCTTGCTCGCGGTTAGCAACCGCCTCACCAATCGAACCCACCTTCACGGCTTCGGCAACTTCGACCTTGGCCTGGTTGATGGCTTCGGAGGCCGCTTTCTGACCGATGGCTTCGATGTATCCAGACTCATCC
>JABDJR010000469.1 GCA_013003415.1 Candidatus Eiseniibacteriota bacterium
ATCTATCGGATCGTCCTGGTGGCCAAGGCATCGGTGGCTTGAGCTACGTCTTCGGAGAGATTGCCCAGCAAACCCTGGACATTACTCTTAGAACCAACGTGTTGTTCTCACGGAGCCAATCGTTGGAGCTGTACATGCAGCCTTTCATCACGGTTGGCGACTACACGAACGCGCGCGAGTTGGCGAAAGCAGACAGCTACGACCTCGTCCCCTATGCCGAGGCTGGGTATGAGGCTGCGGATAACGACTTCTCGTTTTCCGCCTTCAACCTGAACGCGGTTTATCGGTATGAGTACCGACCGGGAAGCACCTTCTACTTAGTCTGGGCTCATGGGCGCTCGGGATACATGGAGCGTAGTTTCGCCTCGAGTCCGAGCCAGTTTGAGAACAGCCTGAGCACAGACGAACTCTTTAACAACGAACCCGAGAACCTCTTCCTGGCTAAAGTTAGCTACTGGTTCTCACTCTAAGAACTCATCGTGTCCGAGAGGACATCCCCAAAAGGCCTCGCTGCTCTCGCGGCGGGGCCTTTCCCTTTTTGAAGCTTATATTTTTTCGACGCCAATGTTGCTTGCGATTGGGCGCTTAAGTATTCGCTTTTTGGGGGACGACCTTGGTTAGGCCGGAGCGGTAAAAACTTAGCTCTGCCACCGATGCCTGAATGTCGTAGTAGGCATCGTGAGGGCCCAGGTCTTGGCTAATGAGGGCACCTGGAAAATAGCGTCGCACTTGAACCGGGTTCTCTTTGTCGAAGCTGGAACCCTTAAACCACCGAAGCCATTCCATTTTTACCGTGGTGACATCGAGCAGGCGATAGTGCACGCGATCCATGAGCTTGGGTAGGAAGCGCCTCACCAAGAACCAATCGGCATGAATGCTGTTGCCGGCCAACATGGGGCGAAGGCGAATCTCTTTGGAAGGGGCACCGAAATACTTGTCGATGTACTCCGCTAGCGCCGTGTCCGACTCTTCCACGGAAATCGCTTGATCGCTTTTGCACGTCTCCACCAGCGGGGCTAGGTTTTCTTGAACCCAGGCGGCGGGGGTTCCATCGAAACGAATGAAGACATTCACGTCTTCTTCAGGAGGGTGCAGTCGTTTTAGTTTGGCGTCGGTAACCAACATCGCGACTTGGAGCAACTTGGCGTTCTCCAAATCGAGCGTAGAGTATTCCGTATCAAACCATAGGTAATGATTAGCGCTACGTCGGCTGGACAATTGAGATCCTTAAAGAGGTGAGGAATCAGAAGCGACGAGAAGTTTAACACGTTAAGCGCGGGAGGATAGGTTGTCGCAGCCCTACAACGACCGATGCAGCATTGACACACCCTGGTCCCAAACCCACTTTTATCACTCAAGGAGTGACGACTGTGTAAAACCTTTAAAAATATGGGCTTACAACTTTCTAAAAACAATCTTCCTGATGGTATACTTTATGCAAAATGGGGCCATGGGATAGGGAAGCCAGACAGAGGAGTTCCACATGGCACGACAGAATCTGAAAACTCTTACCCTAGTCGCACTAGGGTTTATTTTTGCTATCGGTGTAAGCATTACGCCGGCAGTTGCAGACGGAAAACGACATCGTTCGAAAACTAAGGTCTCGCAAACCAAGCAAGACAACGGTAAACGAACCAAGGTCGAACGCAAGTCCTCGCGTTCGCATTCCAAGAAGTCTTACAAAGCCCCCAAGCGCCAACAGCGTGAGCGGAGTCGCTTTGAAAAGCCGAAACCTCGCAAAGACAATCGCCGTTTTGAGAAGCCAAAACCTCGGCACGACAGCCGTCGCTTTGAAGGCGACAAGCGCAAAGGGCGTAAAGGCAATTCCGGCTATCACAAAAAACCCGGAAAACGTCATTACGAAGACGACCGAGGCTACAAGTCCAATCGCAAGCGCCATGATGATCGAAAGGCTTACAAGCCCAAGAAGCGCACGCGCTACAACGATCACCACCGCTATGCTCCAAAGCACTATCGCTACGACCGCGGGCGACACCACCGGACGACCTATCGCTATCACGATCGCCACCATCACCGCAGTCATCGCTGGCACTATAAGGCTCGACGACACTACATCTACAACGATCCCTTCTACTTCCATGCAGGGTTTGGGATCTACTTTGGCGGCCTAGCCATTGAGTTCGCTTTGGGCGATAGAGCACCCTATGGATACGCCTACTACGACCCGTACTGTAGTGAACGCTTCTACTCCGTAGCGTCCTATCACCGGCACCTGTCACGGCATCGCCATGATCGAGCGCTGACCTTGATAACTTGCGATGCTGGGTATGACGGATACGACACCTACGACGATGACTACTA
>JABDJR010000625.1 GCA_013003415.1 Candidatus Eiseniibacteriota bacterium
AAGGCCGTTACCCTTCAGCCCTTTTGTGGTGAAGAAGGGTTCAAAGATGTGTTCTTTCACATCGTCCGACATACCGCTTCCGGTGTCCGCCAGAATGAGCTGAACCCCGTCATCGAGGCTCTCCGTCGAGATCGCGATAGTTCCTCCGGAATCCATGGCGTCTACGGAGTTGAAAATGAGGTTGGTTAAGATTTCTCGAATTTCGGAAGGGACGCAGGCGATCTGAGGTACGCGAGGCAGCTTACACTCAACCTCGACACGAGCACCGTGCTGTTCGGCCTGACTACGCCAGCGAGGTCGGGTGATCTCAACTGCTTCCCGTACGATATGGTTGAGATCAGCCCGGGTCATGGCTTTTTCGTGCTGCTCTCGGCTGAACTCTTGAATTCTTCGAACGGTTTCCGCTCCGTCCAAGGCGGCCCGTTCAATAACGTTCAGAGAATCTTTCAAGGGCTGGTCGCCCGGACTCTCTCGTTCTAGTTTCAGCTTTAAGAGTTGAGTTCGTCCCGTGATGGCAGCTAAGACGTTATTGAAATCATGGGCCACGCCGCTGGCCATTTGCCCAACACTACGGAGTTTCTCTGCGTGACGTGTTCCCTCACTATGGGCGAGGCGATCTTGGGCTTCTTTCAACTCGGCAAGAGATCGCTCCCGATCTCGTGCAACCTGTTCGAGTTCGCGGTTCCTTGCGTCCAAGGCGTCTCGGCTCGAGGCCAGACTGGCTGACATCTCGTTGAAGGCAACCCCAAGGCTCCCAATCTCATCAAGCGCATCGATAGCAACGCGCTGACTCATGTCTCCTTTGGAAATAGAGCGAGCCACGCCGACCATCCGATCGAGAGGCGCCAGGGCCAGACGTGTGATGAAGCCGACCCCCAGGAAGCCGATCGAGCCCAGGATCACCCAGGTACCGATACCAACCCAGAAGGCTCGATCGATGGAGGCGAGGGTAGGCTGCGTTGTAATCCCAACTCGAATGGTGCCCAATCGCGTCGTGGCCTCACCGGAAGCGTAAACCGGGGCGCTGAAACTGAACAAAGCGTCGTTGGGAGTTTTAATGGGAAAGAAGTGCGCCGCGTCGGGTCGCCACGCTCCGGAAACAAAATGAGATCGGATCAGGGCAAGGTCGACTGAGGGGTGACTGCAGTCCGCCAAGACCTGACCGCGAGCATCTTGGAGAATGACAAACCGAACTTCGGGATCGGCGCAGATGTCCCAAAGATAGTCTTCGATGTGACTGAGGTTCTCGTCTTCTATATCGGGGGCTGCGGCCTGAACCAGTTGTTCGGCAACCGAAAATCCCCGCTTCTCAAGTTGGCCAAGGAGGGCCGATCGCACTTGGAAGAAGTGGAAGGACGCGAGGAGCAAGGTCGTCAGAACGGACAACCCGCCGATAAAAATGATGAAACGGCCACGAAGGCTGTTGGCAAATTTTATGTTCACGATCAATAGCAATTAGTTGGAAACTAAATAAAACGGCCTTCTGGGGCCATTCTAAAGATCGGAATATCTGAATCAGGGATTTAGGTATTTTGGCGGGAACGAGGGAAAGCGGCGTGAAAGTGGGGAGGATCGGGTGACACTCCCCACTTGCGGCCTAAGTTCCAGCGATTTTTTTCATTGCGATGCCGGCGTAGCGATTGAGTTTGTGGCTACGGGGGAGGAAGCGGAAGAAAGGTGACCTTCTTACACCCATACCCTCTAGGGCTCGCATGTTGTCCGGGTTTGTCTCGTCTAGATTCACACCCTCCCGGAATGCGATCTGTGCCTTTTCACGTTGGCCGGCAATGAGGTAGACGCGTCCGAGATTATAGAAGATCTCAGATTGAAAGAACTGGCGGCGTGCGGCCTTTTCACACAGAGCAATAGCCTCTCGACGGTTTTGCCGCGCCAGGGCCATGGAAAGCCCGAGGAAGGACATGTAGAGTGCTTCGTCCGGGCTCGCTTCGTGGGCTCCGCGGAAGGCAATAACTGCTTGCTTGGTCTCCTTCTTGTTCAGAAGAACCATTCCAGCTTGAAAGAGCTTTGAAGGACTTCCCTCTAAATCTTTAACGTCGACCGGCTCGTTGTGGTGACCAGTCAGTGGGCTGTGTGTTGCCGCCATCGCTACCTCCAAAATGCGTCGCGTGTATCTCTGTGATGGGCAATGTCTGTGTTACGTACCGTTGGCACACGTCTAATTATCGTACGTTGCGCGGTGCCCATGCACTGAAGAAATGCATGTGGCACGCGGTAGGGCGGTATTTCGCCCACCCGAGGTGATGAAAATTTCCCAACTGCCGCGCAAACGACTAAGGGGTCACGAGTTCCAAAGAGGGCTTTGAATCGGTTCAATCCTTGGGAAACGTTGGATTGTGGTCGGTTTTTGTACGGATTGTGTTTTGCGGACTCTATCGGGCAGGAACCATCACATGGGAGTAAACAATTCGGGGTTCCATGTTGGGGGGCTGGCCGGGCTCGATGACGTGGAGCCAAACCTGATTCTTATTCGAAACGGGATTCTTGCGTATGTCGATTGACATGAGGCCAGAGGTTCCGTGCGCGAAAAGTGTGTTTTGGTTATCTCCAACCGCCGTAATCTTCTTTTTGCTTCCGGCCCCGCTAACAAGCCGGTATCGCCCAGGTTTTTTCCCTTTGAATACCTGGAGGCTGTGATCGTGCCCGGCAATAAAGCTCAGGAGAGGAGCGGGGGAGCGATCGGCGATTCTTAAGAGTCTGTTCTTGAGCTGTTGGTAGCGGGGTCCTTCAATGTCTTGGACACTAGGATTGGATTTTCGATAAAGCGGATAGAGGGATCCAAGAATGGGTAGCGGTATCCACAGTCGGTTATCGAGTCGGGTGAGGGGGAAGAGGTGATCCTGCCAATCGAAAAACCCTCCATGAGGGCCCATGGATTCAACCGGGTGATGGCTTGCAATAAAGATGGGGAGGTCGCTGTTACACAATTCCTCGATGTCGGCGAACACTTGGTTTTCGGAAACGTTGCAGGTGTTATAGGCCGGCTCATTGAGCCACCATTGGGTGTCCAGAATAATCAGTCGAACGACAGGGTTTTCCTCGGGTAAATCGAGATGGACCGGACCGGGACACTGATCGTCGGGCAACATGGTGGCAACGTTTCCGGCTTGGGCTTTTAGGAATGCGACCTGCCTTGCGGTTGCTGCGGCACCTTGAGGTCCCCCCTTGGCCCAGTCGTGGTTCCCAGGGATAAAGATGGCCGAAGCCCGACTTCTTCGGACCGACTCAACCTGGGGTCGGATCTTTGCCACGGCCTCTTGGTAACTTGCCTGAGTCATACCCTCAGGGTAGATGTTGTCCCCTAAGAAAACGATGCGGGTGTTTTTGGCATCTCGCCCCGCCCATTTCTGAAGAGCCATCAAGACGGGTTCACCGGGGCTCGGTTCGCCCGTGTCTCCAATAAATGCCAATCGCATCATCAAGGGCCCTTGGGGGCTCATGGTCTGAGAGGCTGGGCTTACAAAGGGGGTCACGTGGCTGACGCAGCTCGTAGCCAGGGCAACGAGCAGAATGCCGATAAGATTGGGGAGGTTACGATGGTTCAACATGGCTAATAGTCTAGCAACTGCAGTTAGGGCACCATAGAGGCAAACAATGGCTAAGGAGATCATGGGCAATAACGCCGGTTTTGCGCTAAACTCGCCTCCCGCTTGCGTACCGCTAGAACCCTAAAAAGGATACGCCATGTCGCAACCCATTGATATCGCCACACCGTTTGATGCCGATGACATCTACTTCAGAAAGATGGTTGCTCGTGAAGAGCTCGGTCGTCCCTTTCACTATGATTTAGAACTCCTCAGTGAAAACCCTACTCTGAATCCGGAGGAGGCCCTGGGTCAGTCCATGACCATTCGCCTGCTCGCCAAGAACAACCCTCGCTACTTCAATGGGATCTGTACCCAGTTTGGATTGAAGGGGTCAATCGGACGTTTCTTCGTTTACAAAGTTGTCCTTCGGCCATGGTTGTGGTTCCTGAGTCGTTCTTCCGATTGTCGGATTTATCCCAACAACCCCGAAAGCGTGGCCTCCATCACGGTGCCGGACATCATTAAAGATGTTTTTCGGATTCATGGTTTTTCCGACTTTGCTGATGATGCCTTAACCGGTGAGTACCAGCCCCGCGAATTCTGCGTGCAGTACAACGAGAGCTATCTCGATTTTATACATCGCCTGATGGAAGAAGAGGGCATCTACTACTACTTTGAACACGAAGAAGAGCGGCACATGCTCCGCTTGGTCGACGGGCCCACGTGTCATACCCCCATTACGGATTACGAAACCGTGGAGTTCCGAGACGATGTTGGGGATACCCATCGCCCTCCGGATTGCCTGTTTACCTGGGGTTCTACAAAGGCGATTCAAACCGGTGCCTTTGTCATGGATGAATTCGAGTTTGCCGTACCCAATAGCAACATGCAGGTGCGCGCCAGCATCGAACGAGATTTTCCCGGGGCGGGTTTTGAGCAGTTTGAATACCGTGGGGGATATGTCGGCGAGGTGAAGTCCTCAGAGAGTGACGATATTGGTGACGCCTTCGCCATGGACCGTGGTCAGCAGTTCGCAACCGCCAGATTGGAAGAATTGCAGGCCAAGTTCGAGACTTTCCGCGGGAGTGGAAACGCTCGTGGCTTCTATGCGGGTGGATTGTTTGAGCTGATCGAGGCCCCTCGCCCGGACATGGATCGGCCCTATCTCATCACGCACGCGGTACACAAGCTCTTCCTGTCCGGTTACGAAGGGGTTCAGGAAGAATCAACGGAACAAACATACGAATGCTTCGTTTCCAGCATAGACGCCGCCGTACCCTTTCGGCTCGCTCGCCGCACCAGGATTCCAAGAATTGAGGGTCCCCAGACCGCCATTGTCACCGGGCGTAGCGACGAAGAAATCGATGTCGACAAACACGGGCGCATCAAAGTGAAGTTTCATTGGGATCGATACCGCGAAGGAAACGAGACCAGCTCTTGTCCGGTTCGAGTTGTCCAGCCATGGGCGGGTCCCGGCCGCGGGGCTTGGTTTACGCCACGTATTGGTGATGAGGTCATTGTCGTGTTTCTAAACGGAGACATGAACCATCCGGTTGTGGTGGGAAGCTTGTATAACGGCATCGCCAGGCCTCCCTATGAATTTCCCGCAAATCAAAGTCAGACCGGCATCAAGTCTCGAAGTACCAAGGGAGGCACCGATGCGAACTTCAATGAGCTTCGGTTTGAGGACAAGATGGGAAGCGAACAGGTTTTCCTGCACGCCGAGAAGACACTGAAGATCGACGTCAAAGATTCTGAGTCAGAGACGGTCGGCTCATCCATCAGTACCAATGCTGGCGGCGCTATCACGCGAAACTCCGGAGCCAGCATTTCCCGCACCGCGGACCAAGATATTACGGACAAGGCCGGGAACAACATGACCAGTGAGGCCACGAAGGACATCAACTTCAAAGCCGGTGGCTCCTACGGGCTTCTCACCAATTTGGGAATCCAGATTAAGGCCATGAACTTTGTGGCGATGATGATCGAGAGCGGGGCCAAGGCGGCTGCGGCTGCCCTAACACGCGGGGCTGCCTCCGGTGCGGCAGCGGCGGTAGCTGCCGGTGCCCAAGGGGGAGCTACCGAAGGAGGGGGTGAAGGGTTGGGAGCTGCAGGTGATTCTGCCCTTAGCTCTGCCGCTCAAACTGGCGCTGCTGCTCTGGCGGCGCTTTCGCCCGCCATCGAGGCGGGGGCGGCCGAACTCAACCAGCTTTCAGAAGCCGCGGCCGAGGGTATGGGGAATCTCGACGGGCCGGTTGAAGCCGCCATTCAGGCGGCCGACGCCCTGGGCACGGCGATTGAGTCCGGAGCCTCTCCGGAGGCCATTGCTGCGGCCTTTATGGGCATGGCAGATGCGGTGGCTGAGGCCTTTGAAGATGCACAAAAAATTATTGAAGGGCTTTTGCCGCAGATTCCTTCCATCACTTTATGGGCTATGAAAGATATCAACGCGCTGGCTCTTTGGAGCATGAGTTTTGAGGCAAAGGTCAAAGACATCACGATCAAAGCCTCAAACCGCAATGTGGGTATCGAAGCGAAGCAGGGGGTTAGCGTCGCGGCCAAAAAGAAAGACATCGATATCAAGGCGAAGAAGAATATCAAACTCGAAGCAGAAGATAACGATATCGATCTCAAGGCGAAAAAAGAGAACATCAAGCTCACCGGAAAGAAGAAGATCACGATTAAGTCTGAAGATGATGATCTTGTGATTGAGGCTGGAAAGAAGAAGGTCTTTATCAAAGGTAAGAAACAGATCTTCCTGAAGTGCGGTAAAGCGAGTATTTCCCTGGCTGAATCCGGTAACATTGTGATCAACGGAAACATCGTGAACGTTAAAGGTAAGGCTGCGGTCTCCGTGAAGGGCAAACCGGTTAAGCTGAACTAGCCAGTCAAGCTAAACTAGCCCCCGGTAGAACTATGGATCCAAACTTTTTCGACCGAACGGAAATTGCCACTGCCCTTGTCCCCTTTGAAACGAGGGGTCGTTCGGATTGGGTCGTTATTGCCAAAGCCGGTTTTGACATCAGCGAAGAGTCGGGCCCGGTACGTTTGCCCGAGCCTATTCCCCTGGCCGAGGCCGACATTCCCTTCGACGAAGAAGATCCCGAATCGATCCAATACGAGAGCGACTATATTCCCTTTAAGCCCGCCACCGATTTGCTTTGCGTGGGTCAAGCGCACGCTCCGGGGCAACTTCCTCTCACCGAAATGGAAGTTAGCTTTTCGGTAGGGGGGTGGGGAAAGCGTCTGCGTGTCGTTGGGGATCGCCACTGGGAAACGCCCCTGGGTCGGCTTGCCGCGCGCATGAGTAAACCCAAGCCGTTTCTTTCGATGCCCATTACCTACCGCCACGCCTACGGAGGCATGGATGCCAGCGACAAAGAGGGCATTGCTCGGTTTGGCCCAAATCCCATTGGCCGCGGGTATACCAGCGGGGGAAAAGGACTCGGTAATCTACCCCTTCCCAACATTGAGCTACCCGATAGCCCCATTAAGGGCTGGAAAGATCGGCGGGCTCCGGCAGGATTTGGGCCCGTGGGCCGGACTTGGGATCCGCGTTCCCGTAGCGGTGGGACTCTCGACGAAAAGTGGCAGGATGAGCTCGCCCCGGAACTGCCCGCCGATTTCTCGGAAACCTACTACAACGGAGCGCCTTCCAACCAGCAGCTAAAAGACTATCTCAAGGGCGATGAACGGATCCGCGTGGAGAACATGCATCCCTATGTTCCGGTTCTGGAAACCCGCCTCCCAAGCCAGAGGGTCCGAGTTCTGGTTGGCGACGGTAGTGGGACGTTGTCGGAGCAACCCGTCAACCTGGATACTCTGTGGATCAACATGGAGGAGCTGGTCATGACCGTGGTTTGGCGCTGCCGGATGACTTTGGATCGCATTACGGAGAAGACATCCATTCTGTTGGTGAGCGAGGATCTGGCGGCGACTCCCACCCCTGCGGAAAGTTACGCGCTTCTTATGGCTAGCGCCAGCGATGAGCAGGGTGGGGGAGACAAGGAGTGGGAAGAGGCTGAATCAGAGATGAAGGAAGATGTAGATGCGTCAGGGATGAAGGAAAATGTAGAGGCGGAAACTTCACCGCCGGGAGCTACAAGCTAGCGGTCCCAAAAGAGTCGCTTCTGAACCCACACCAAGACTCCAATGATGACCACCCAAATGGCCCATCGGAGGAGGTCCTTCATTTAGGGCGTACCCTGTTGCTTGAGTTTTCTGATTTCATCGTTCAGGGCGTTTGCTTGCTCGTTGGCCCGTTTCTTCTCGTTCTTGAGTAGGCTTTCCACTCCCGCAAGTCGCGCCGTGAACTCTTCAGTCTTCTTTTGTAGCCGGGCCTGAGAGGCTCGGAGTTGTTCTTCAAGCTCTTCGATTCTTGAGTGGCTCGTGCGCTTGCTCTCGACATAAAGTTTGGTCTGGAGTTCTTGTACCTTTTCGGTGAGTTCTTGGGCTTTGGCCCCCCCGGATTCCTGGCTTTTCTTCAGGGCTTCGGTGAGCTCTAAGACTTTCGCCTGCAGGGTGGCCATTTCCCCGGTCATTTCGACTTGCTGCATGGCCTGAGCCGAATCGGTTTGCTCAAGACGTCCTTGAAGCTCGTCCTTTCGCGTTTGGAACTCGCTACGTTCACGCCCAAGCACATCCTCCAGCTCATGAATCTTGGCCTCTAGGCTATCAATCTGTTGGGACGTGCTTCTTTTCTCAAGCTCCAAAGTGTTGTTGAGTTCGGTGATTCGGCGACCGAGTTGCTTTTCTTCTTCTTCTTTCTCGTGTTTCAGATCGGCGAGCGTCTTTTCTAGATCCGCAACCTGTTTGGCCAGACGCTCCTTTTCCCGGTCAAACATCTTCCGATCGGTCTCAAGCGTCTTTTTGGTTTCTTCCAGGTCTTTCCTAAGATGTTTGGTTCGGCGATCAAACTCACTCTCGGCTTCATCCAGTTTTTCCTGGGTGGAGTGGAGATTGGCGGTGAGGGTTGTCACTTCGGAACTGAGATCGTCGCGCTGGGAGGTCAGGCTTTTCACCTTTTTGCGCCAGGGCTCAAGAAGAGCATCCTCCTTCTTCCCCAAAAGGAATTGACCGATGACCCATCCTAAAAGGATGCCCAAAAGTGTAGCGAGGGCGAGAAAAAGAAGAATTTCTCCGACTAAGTGTCCCATTTACTGTCCCCACAAAATGAATTCGATCCGACGGTTCTTGCGTCGCCCGGACTCGGAGCTATTCGAGGCGATAGGTTTGCTAGGCCCGTAGCCCACGGCCGACAGACGGTCGGCGTCGATACCATGATCAATCATGTAGGCCTTGACCGACTCGGCCCGCTTTTGACTCAATTCCAAGTTTGTTTTTTGGCTACCGGTAGCGTCGGTATGCCCACCGATTTGAATGTTTGCATCGGGGCAGGATTCGAGGATTTCGAGGATCTCCTGGAGAAGCCCCGAGCTTCTGGACTCAATAGCCGCGCTCGCGGTCTCAAACTGAATGCGACGTGTTTCGAGAAGGCTTCGTACTTGCTCTTGGCAGAGGGCTACCGGATCGCGTCGTCGGATTTCGCGGATTTCAACTTTGTCGACGACCTTGCGGACACCGGGCAGTCCCGCAACCAGGGTGGCGGCTTGTTCTCGATGTTCTTCGGAGGGCGCGTAACCCGCCAGAATGACAGCGCGCCCATCAGCGGTTGCAGATGCCCAACCGTAATCCTGCTCGGCCAGGGCTATATTACAGCGGGTGTTGAGGTCTCCCTCGATATGAGGAACCCCCCAACGCACGGTAAAGAAGAAGAGAATGGCTAAGCCGACGAGGGCTAAGGTGGTAATTGCTGATTTCATTGGATTGAACCGGTTCTGTCGATAATCCTCGCGGTTTCAGGCCGATATGGCAAGACTTTAGCCTTCACGCAGAGTTTGGCATACTGAAGGGCCTATCTTGATTGAGGATGGGATCAAGTGGAGCTAAACCACAAAAGGAGCATCAGCTATGGAATCGCTTAGCGCGAGTTGGCCCTGGTACGTTGTGGGGCCTGCCATTGGGCTTGTGGCCATCCTATTGCTATGGGTGGACGGTCGAGTTTTCGGAGTTTCATCCTCTTTGCGACATGTCTGCGCGATCGCGCTGGGCGGCCGGGGACCGGCCTATTTTCGCTACGATTGGAAATCGGTTGGAGCTTGGAACCTCATCTTTGTTTTAGGAATCTTGGTTGGGGGATGGGTGAGCCAAAACCTGATTCGATCCGAGCCCCCCATGGTTCAGGTCTCTAGTGCAACCTGGGAGACCATGAATGAGCTCGGCATCGAGAAGCAGCCAGGCCTACTTCCCGCGGAGCTCTTCAACTGGCAGTCCTTTCAAAATCCTTGGGGTCTCATTCTACTCGTGGGTGGAGGTTTCCTAGTTGGGTTTGGTGCGAGGTACGCCAATGGTTGCACCTCGGGCCACGGGATAAGCGGGTTGGCCAACTTTCAAGTCGCCTCTCTGGTCGCTGTTTGCGCCTTCATGGTGGGGGGCATTTTGGTTTCGATTTATTTGATTCCGGTTCTTGTCAGGGGGCTATCGTGAACAAGCGCTGGCTATTTCCCTACTTTGTTATTGGCGTTTTCTTTGGGATCGTTCTGAGCCAGGGCGAGGTGATTTCCTGGTTCCGCATGCAAGAGATGTTTCGCTTTCAGGGATTCCATATGTATGGCGTGCTGTTTTCCGCTGCCGGAGTCACCGCGGTTGGCTTTGCGGTCTTGAAGCGTGTATCCAAAGGTTGGTCCGGACGAGAGATTGTGGTTCCGCCCAAGCCGTTCAAAGGCGCAGGGACTCAGTATTGGCTTGGCGGCCTGTGTTTTGGTGCCGGCTGGGGAATGACAGGGGCATGTCCCGGTCCCATTTTCTCGCTGATTGGAAACGGCTTCATGGTCATGATTGTGGTTCTGCTTGCCGCTCTGGTAGGGGCATGGGTTTACGGTGCCTTGCAAACGAAGCTTCCCCACTAACGGTTTAGCTAGATTCTTTTTCTTGTCATGGAGTTTGGGAGAGAGCATGTTCGGAAGATGGCGGCGAATCGGTTTGTTTGCTCTGAGTATTCTCTTGGGAGTTGGGTGCAGCCAGGCCCAGACCGAGGTGGCTCAGACGCCCCTTCTTCGGCGTGTTGTCTTTCGTGGACTTAGTTCATTATTTGATCGTTACAAGTCGCTCCTGTGTCGATATTGTTACTCTGAAGTCAGTAGAGCTTGAGGTTCTGCTTCCCTAGGTTTCCGGCGTTCAGGAAAGGAGCCCCCGTGGCGGAGTTGAAAACAAAGAAGACCCGAGCCAGCGTGCACGCCTTTTTGAAAAGCGTTGAGCATGAGACGCGCCAGGCAGACGCAAAAGTGGTCCTGAAGATGATGGAAGAGATCACCAAAGAGAAACCCAAAATGTGGGGACCAAGCATCATCGGTTTCGGGGATGTTCACTACAAGTACGAATCGGGTCGAGAGGGCAACTGGTTTTTGACGGGTTTCTCTCCAAGGAAAACCTCGCTCACGTTGTACGTGCTGACCGGATTCCCTGAGAAGGAAGAGCTTTTGGCGGAGCTTGGGAAGCACAAGACCGGGAAGGGTTGTCTCTATATCAACAAACTTGAAGACGTGGACATGAAGGTTTTGAAGAAACTGGTTCGCAAATCCGTGGCCCACCAGAAAAAGCGAAGCAAGAAGTAGAATCAACAAATGACCAAGAACCCTAAGTCGGATATGCAGGCCCTTCGGGAGGCTATTGAATCGTCGGATCGGCGCATTCTGGAAGAACTGCACAAGCGAATGGAAATTGTAGAGGATGTGGCTGCGGTGAAGCTCGACGCGGCCATTCCTTTGCGTGACCGGTTACGGGAAGACAAAGTCTTGGAACGGGTCCGAGGGCTTGCGGTTGAGATTGGGTTGGATCCCCACGAGATTGAACGCCTATATCGCTTAGTCATGGAGATGTCCATTGCTCGCCAACAGGATCACATCCGTTCACGCTCCCAGGTGCCCCTTCGTGTTGCTTACCAGGGAGTGGAAGGCTCATACAGTCACCTCACAGCTCAGAAAAGGTACCGCCATCGGAGCGGGGGTGTCCTTCTTGAGGGTTGCGACACCTTTCGGGAAGCGGTAGAACGGGTGCGCGGCGGCAAATCGGATCTGGCGCTGTTACCCATTGAGAACACCACCGCCGGAAGCATCAACGACACCTACGACTTGTTGGGGGAGGGCGATATCACCATCACCCATGAGGTTGTGAGTCACATTCAACATTGCTTGCTGGGGCTTCACGGTAGCTCTATTGAAGGCTTGAAACTGGTGATGTCGCATCCTCAGGGCTTGGCTCAGTGCGAGTCCTTTTTCCAGGCGCATCCCCACATCAGTACCAAAGTTGAATACGACACGGCCGGGGCGGCCCGTAAGGTCAAAGAAAGCGGCGACCCTTCCGTGGCGGCTATCGCTAGCGAGTCCGCGGCCAGTGTTTACGGTTTGGAGATTCTTTCCCGAGAGATTCAAACCCAGAAGGACAACTTTACACGCTTTGTGGAAGTGGCAAGAGAAGCGGCCGCTTGCCCCGAGGGGGTTCCGGTGAAGACATCGCTTCTGCTTGAGCTGGGTCACGAGTCGGGGAAACTCGGGACGGTTCTGGAAGTGTTCTCGGGACATGGAGTCAACCTCACCAAGATTGAATCCCGCCCCGTGCTTGGTAAGCCCTTCCAATACCGGTTCTATCTCGACTTCGAGGGTCATCAGGCTTCCGAGCCTGTCAGTGCGGCCCTGGGGAAGATTGAATCTATGGTGGCGACCCTTAGGGTTCTGGGTTCTTACCCGCGGGATCTCGAGGGAGAGGGGCTCGCCGAACCCAGCTAAGATCTGGGTCCTCAACGGTAGCTGACTGCGCTACACTAAACGTCTCCTCTCGATCGGCCGTCTTCAATGGAGAATCCCGATGAAGATTCTTGCCTCTTTTCTTTTGGCCACTCTTTGTTTGAGCTTCCCCTCGTCAGGTGTCGCGCAAAGCTTCCTGAATCCCAACACTCCCCAAGGTTCTTTCGAAGTCGAACTACGTATGCTGCATCCTGAACTGGGTTCGGAAATCGATCTCTTCACCGCTGCGTATATGGCATCGATGAGGCTGCAGGTTGATGAAGGGTTTCATGTGACCCTGGCCATTCCTTATGTAGCCACCAACGAATCCAATATTGACAACGAGAGCGATTTCGGTGCGATCGAGGCGGGTATTCTGGTGGAGAATTCTCATGGGCCAGAATCGGTGTCGCTGGTCAGTGGATCGATTTCGCTCCCTACAACCCCTGACAACTTCGTGGTTCCCTTTCTTGGCCTGCTTTCCGATTGGGAGGGTTTTCGCCACTACGCTCCGGACCGGGCGACCCTGCACGGGAACTACGGGTTCCGAGCAAGGGGTGAGCAGTTGTCCGGTGGCTTTGACGTTGGTGCTGACATCTCGATTCCCACCGAAGACAACGACCAAGACACGGAGCTGATTCTCTACTACGGCTTTTCTGGAGCCGTCCAACTCTCGGAAGCTTTTGAGCTGGGATCCGAATTCCTAGGAACCTGGCTTGCTACAAGCGACTCCGATGACAACCTTAGTCACTCGGTTATGTTGGGAGGTAGGCTCGTCAACGTGCCGGTTCGCCCGACGTTCTTCATAAAACTCTACATCGCTGAGGGTTTTCTTGAGGAGGTCGACCACGTGATCGGTCTCAAGGTGAATCTGGGGAACTAAGTTGCACGGGGGCTAATTGCTCCGATTTCAGACTTTTCACGATTGGCACAAAAAAAGGGGAGAGGCTTAGTGCCTCTCCCCAAATTCTTTTTCGCGATTGCGAACTAGGCTTTTTTCCTGCGACGAAGGGCGCCAAAACCGGCAAGGCCAAGGCCCATGGTCAAGAGGGTCATAGGCTCGGGAATCGGGCTCCGATCTCCGGAGACTTCACCGGTGCCGAAGGCATCGAAGGTTGCGAAGTAGTCACCGCTCTCGGTGGATGCCGCTGCCGTTTCGTTAGCCAAGGTGAACTTGGTGATTTGGGTGGAGAAGGAAACCTGAATTGGGGAGTCGAGCTCAAAACCGAAAGGCAGGTTTTGGTAGTTGATTTGGCTAGTGGAAGCCGAACCCAAGACACTGACTTGGGTGCTGCCACCGTTCTGATTGACGTTCACCTGGACCGGGGAGTCCCAGTCGAGGCCAATGCCACCGCCGCCAACCCCACCGGCTGCCGTGCTGACTTCTGCTTCCCCGCCGATGTACAGATCGAAGCCGTAGCCGGTGCTGGACTGGTAGCTGCCGTTCCCGTAAACGATGGGGCCAAGATCGCCTACGAACATATTCACGCCAATGTTCTCGGTGAGCGAACCGACCAACACGCCGCAGTCGAAGAAGTTCATGGTGGTCAGGTAATCTTCGCTGGCCATGAGGTTGTTGCCGTCATAGTGGAGATCCATGCCGGAAAACTGAATGGAAAGGGTGCTTGCGTTGGCCGTGGCGCCGAAAGACAGCGCAAGCAAACAGGTCAAAGTAAGAAGGAGGGTTTTTTTCATAGGACCGTTCTCTTGGTTGAGGGCAAAGGAGCAGCGGGCTCCGGGGCAATTGGCCCATGAGTATAGCACGAAGTAGATGGCAGAAATCAAACCCAGTCATAGAGTTATGGGATTTTGGCTAAGATGACAGGAATTCAGGGTGATTGGAGTGGGCTACTTTTCCCACCCTCCCTTGCGCTTCGTAATAGGAAAGACTGTTCGCAAGCCTTGGGAGCCGCGTTAATTCAGCAAATAGGATTGGTACAATCAACGAGCGAGGAACCACCATGAAACGTTCACTAGCCCTGGGTTTGCTGATGTCGCTTACGTGTTGGGTGTGGGCGTATGCAGCTCCCAAACTTGGGGACAAGCAAATTGATCGACCCGCGGCAATGACGGGTTACTTCTGCCCGGACGGAAACATCTCTTTTGTGGCGGATGGTCCAGAAGCCCTCGTGCGATTCAATGCCGACATCTATCAATTCGGGAACATCGGTGCCTATGAGCAGGCCATCGACAACGTGACCTTGGTCAAGAAAAGTGTCTACGATGCGAACCTGATTGACGTAGCGGATATGTGTTCCCCTTGTAGTACCGGGATTGCGATGGGAGCGGGTTTCCAGGCCCTCGACGTGGCGTCCCTCAGCCCAAGCGAACTTCTTTACTACGAAACCTTCGACGCGCAAATCCCGAGCGAATGGCTCCTGAACCCTTGGGGCTACTACGAGCAGGATACGGGTCCTGATCCCCTCGATCACGAGTCAGCCCCCTGGGAGATCTTGAACGATGGGAACTGTGATCCTTTTGGCGGATCTCTGGGCCTGGGGACGGACGGGGATCCTTCCGGAGTTCAGGCCACCGCAGAAATCACGTTCTACGGGCTGGAGGCGGGGGAGGAGTATGTCGTGGCCTTCTGGTGGCGCTCCTTCTCGGGGAGCGGTCACATGCAACTTGAAGTTTTTGGAACGCCCTTTTGGGTGAACGCGACGCCCACCCCTTTGATTCTCTTCAGTGATCTTGAGGGAGCGTCCTGGGGTGATGCAGACCAAGATGGAAACCTGGAGGTTTACCTGCCTCGCCACGCCGCAGCGAACGGGCTCTTTGAGTACACCGGCTCCAGTTTTGTTGATGTGGCTAGTGGACCTGCAGCAACAACCGTGAATACCAACATGGGGCTCTGGGGAGACTACGATGGGGATGGTCTTCCCGATATTTATCTTGTTAACCCGGGCGTAAGAAACGACCTTCTCTTTGGTGACGGTGCGGGCGGGTTCACGGAGAATACGCCGATAACCCTGGAATCGCTGGACGGTATCAGTGCCCTTTCCATCGACATAGAAAACGACGGAGACCTGGACATTTATCTGTGCGCGCTTGGTGACAACAGGCTGTATCGGAATGATGGTGTAGGCGCCTGGACCGAAACGGGTTTCGGAACCGACGCGGCGGAACCCCTGACCACGAACGCAGCCGAAGCGGCTGATTATGATGGAGACGGCGATCAGGATCTGTACTTGGCCGTAAGCTTTGGTCGGAACGTCTTGCTGGAAAACAATGGCGGCGTCTTTACGGATGTCACACCACCGCTGCTTTGGGGATCGGCGGCTTACCAGACCACCGACGTGGCTTGGGGGGACTACGACAACGATGGAGACCCGGATCTCTACGTCGTCAATTACAACAACGAGAACTTCCTGTACCGGAATGATGGGGGTGGGGTGTTCACCGATGTAACGACTCTGCGACTCAGCGACGTCGGGGATAGTTACAGCGCACTATGGTTTGATGCGGAGAATGATGGGGATTTAGATCTCTTTGTGGTTCACGAAAGCAATGGGAACAAGCTCCTAATGAACAATCCTGGCCGGGATTGGGTGAACGGAGCGAGCGATCCCCTGCCGGATGGCGGGAACCTGCTTACCGCAGCCGCCGCCGACTACAACTGCGATGGGCGCATGGACCTGTTTGTTACACACACGAATTCTCAGCCCGGGAAAGTCTTTGAGAATGTCTACGACTATGGAGGGAACTGGCTGCAGGTCGACTTGGTAGGCGTGTCTTCCAACACGAAGGGAATTGGGGCCAAGATTGAGATCTACATTCAGGGCGACATGCAAATGCGCGAGGTGAGAGCAGGGAACGGTTTTATGTCTCAAAGCTCGTCTACCGCACACTTCGGTCTCGGGGACGCCACCTCTATTGGCACTCTCCGCGTGACCTGGCCCTCCGGAATCATTCAGGACCTGCACCAGGTTGCAGCCAATCAAAAGCTCACGATTACCGAGCAGGCCACGTCGCTGAGTGTGCCCGATGGTGCAGGTGCGGCGAACTTCAGGCTTCTAGCGGTTCCAAACCCCATGCGATCTTCGGCCACTCTCCAATTCGACTTGGAGCAAGCTGGGCATGCAAGTCTCCGCATCTTTAACATTCGAGGCCAACAAGTTCGCGAACTAGCCGATGGTCCGATGCGAAGTGGGCGACACGAGGTCCCTTGGAATCGCATGGATGATCACGGCCGAGCGCTTCCTTCGGGAGTTTATCTATTCCGGCTGGATACGGTCGGTCAGTCGCAGCAGGGGAAACTGATTCTTTTGGATCGCTAGGGAATCTACAGAAGGTCGTGAACCTTCGAGTGTTTCTAGATAGGAAAAGGGGAGGCCAAGTGGCCTCCCCTTTTTGATCCGCCGCAAATTGAGGCTGTTTTGTAATGCGTTACTTGCGTTTCCGTCGCGCAGCGCCTAGCCCAGCAAGACCCAAGCCGAAGGTTAGCAAGGTGAGGGGCTCGGGAATCGGGGAAGCGTTTCCAGAAACTTCTCCGGTACCAAATGCTTCGAACCGCTTGTAGGTGTCCGCTCCAACGGAAGAATTACTCGGAAAGATATCAAAGTCGCTGATCTGAGTGGAAAAGGAGACCTGAACTGGAGCGTCGAGTTCAAACCCGAAGGGTAGGCTCTGACCAATGATGGCGCTGGTCGAAGCCGATCCCAACACGCTGACCTCTGCACCGCCGTTGGCCGGGTTGACGTTCACCTGGACCGGGGAATCCCAATTGAGGGTGATGCCGTCCCCGGCGTTGTTGGTATAGAGCCTGAGGCCGAAACCGCCCCCGTGGCCGAAATAGGTGCCACCGCTCGTGGTAATGGGTCCCAGGCCTCCGATGCTCATGCCGATAGCAATATCTTGAGTCAACGTTCCTACCAGAGATCCGTTGTTGAAGAAGTTCATAGTCGCGAGAGGATCGGGGCTGAGGGCGAAAGGACTCGGAGCGGCGAGCGTTCCCCCATTGGCAAAATGGTCATAGGTCAGGTTCAAACCAGAGAACTGAATGGACAGAAGGTTGGCTGAGGCCGGAGCTACGGTGAGGGCCAGGAGCAAGAGGCCAGTGAGCGATGTCAGTAGGTGTTTTTTCATCGGATTGCGATACCCCATCGGAAGCGGTAGAAGAGAGCGCGCATTTGCGGCGATTAGCGTCTCATTATAGCACCCGTTGGGCGAAATGCCGCACCTAGAGTGACTTCTGGGCGATATTTCCCGCGAGGTCTTAGCTTTACGGAGATAAGGGCCGGCTATTCTGGGGGCTAGAGAAGAGTAATCAGCCGATGAAGAGCATAAGAAAAGGGAGGCCGCATGGCCTCCCTTAATCTATTCGCCGTGAATGTGGGGTTGTGCTACTTGCGTTTCCGACGTGCGGCACCAAAGCCGGCAAGACCAAGACCCAAGGTGAGCAGGGTCATGGGCTCGGGAATGGGGGATGCTTGTCCGGAGACTTCACCGGTACCGAAGGCATCGAACCATGCGTACTCGCCGCCGATGGTTGAAGCCCTTTCCGTCTCGTTGAAGTCGATGAGGCCGAAGTCGGTGATTTGGGTGGAGAAAGAGACCTGCACTGGGGCCTGGATATCGAATCCAAAGGGCAAGGCCTGGGCGATAATGTCGCTGGTGGAAGCCGAACCCAATACGCTGACGTCGGTGACACCGGCGTTTTGATTAACGTTCACCTGAATCGGGGAGTCCCAATTGAGGATGATGCCATTGGCACCGGCGTTCATAGAAAGCGTGAGCCCAAAACCAGACCCATCGCCAAAATAGGTGCCATCGCCTTGGTTAATCGTCCCAAGGTTGGCAACAAACATGCTGGCACCGATGTCTTGAGTGAGGGTGCCCACCAAGGCACCGTCATTGAAGAAGTTCATAGTGGCCAAGGGATCCTCTCCACCAACGGTCTGCAAGTTGTTCCCGTCGTAATAGAGATTCAAACCAGAGAACTGGATGGAAAGAAGGTTAGCCGAAGCCGGAGTCACTGCGAGCGCAACTAGCAGAAGACCAGTAAGTGAAGTCAGTAGGCGTTTTCTCATCGGACCATTTACCCCATAGAAGATGGTTGAAGAAGTGGATTTTTGCGGCGAATAGGCCTAAAAATATAGCACCCGATGGGTGGTTTGCGCAGCTCTGCATCAAATTTGGGGCAAAACCCCATCAGATAAACCGAAAATGAAGAACTCCCAGCTTATTGGAGCTCCGGAACTCTCCAAACAAGTAGGGTATCCCCGTAGCGTAGCTCGCCAGATACAATAGGCACCTGTTGCCGTTTGGACTCCCACGACCAAAGGATCTTCCGCCATGCGCCACGTGTTCTTGCTTCCCCTCCTCCTCTCCTTTCTAGTTGCTCCTGTCTTGCAAGCGCGGACCTTGGTTCATGCAGGAAGTCTTATTGATGGAGTCAGCAATCAAGCCCACGGAAACAAAACAATCATCATTGAAGGGGACAGAATTACCGGCGTTGAGGACGGATTCGTGAGCGCCGGTGCCGGCGATGAGCTGATTGATCTTTCCGGTCACACGGTCATGCCGGGACTGATGGATATGCATACGCACCTTTGGAATCAGATGTCGAAGAAGTCTTACTCGGACAAGTTCTTCATGAACCAAACCGACTACGCGCTACGAGCAACCGTCTACGCGAAGCGCACCTTAATGGCCGGGTTCACCACAGTGCGCGATTTAGGCGACGATGGCGTGGTTGTGGTATCGCTTCGTAACGCCATCAACAAAGGTTGGGTTGAAGGCCCGCGCATTTACACCGCAGGCAAGTCGTTGGCGACAACGGGCGGCCATGCGGATCCCACCAACGGCGTAAACATCAAACTCAAAGGCGACCCTGGTCCGAAGGAAGGCGTCGTCAACGGCCCCGATGACGCGGCCAAAGCGGTGCGTCAGCGCTACAAAGATGGCGCGGACTTGATCAAGCTCACCGCCACCGGTGGCGTGTTGAGTTTGGCCAAGAGTGGTCAGAACCCACAGTTCTCGGTTGAAGAACTGGAGGCCATTGTAAAGACCGCGAACGACTATGAGTTGACGGTGGCCGTTCATGCTCACGGAGCGGAGGGTATGCTGCGTGCGGTGAAGGCAGGCGTAACGTCCATCGAGCATGGGACATACATGACCGACGAAGTGATGCGCGAAATGAAGAAGCGCGGCACCTACTATGTGCCGACCATTCTTGCGGGGGACTTCGTGGCGGAGAAGGCGAAAGACGAAACCTACTTTCCTCCCATCGTGCGTCCTAAAGCGGCCAAGATCGGTCCTGTGATTCAGGGCACGTTTGCCAAAGCTTATGCGGCGGGTGTGAACATCGCCTTCGGCACCGACAGCGGCGTTTCCGAGCACGGTGACAACGCTCAGGAGTTCAGCCTCATGGTGGCCGGAGGCATGCCACCCATGGAAGCGATTCAATCTGCCACCATGGAAGGAGCCAAGCTTCTGCGCATCGACGACGAACTCGGGAGCGTCGAGAAGGGCAAGATCGCTGATCTTGTAGCGGTAGAAGGCGACCCCCTGGCCAACATCAAATTGCTCGAAGACATCAAGTTTGTGATGAAGGCCGGAGTGGTTTTCAAGGCTGCCAAGTAGTTTGTCGAATCTGGCCATTATTTAAGCGTATGTGACTTTCTCGCGCCGCTTCGAGTCTTGAAGGACAAGAGATAACGTCTCGTCCGTCCATGACAAGGAGCGAGCCCATGATTGACAACACGCTTTTCCATGAAACCTGTGGAATCGTCAACTCACGTGTCCGTCTCACCGTAGGTAAGGCTGGGCTCAAGGAACAACCTGTTGGTGAAACCGCAAAGTTTAGGGTGCCGGTTGAAATCCAGTTTCCTCTTGGGCCATGTCAGGGTCACGAATGTACCGTCACCGTGAGCCGCCAATGGGTTGCATTGGTTGAGAAGTATTTCGGTTCCCGATTTGTGGCCACTTTTGTCCGGAGGATTGTCCAGGCAAAGCTCACCGAGGACATCCACAACCACCGGCCCGCCCAGGCCCGGATCCACATTGGATTGCGGACTCGGGTCCCTTCCGACTTGGGTTTCAAGAATCCTCTGCTCATCACGCTGGAACCTTAGGCTCGTTCCCACCCGGACCACTTGACCGAAGCTAGCTCCTTACTGGTCGTTCTCAAATTGCCCGGCTTTTGGGTGAACTTCCCCAGTCTCTTTAGGCAATGGGTGAAAGTCCACGCTGTGTGCTTTTTGTGTGCCTTATAGGTTTTGAGCTTCTTTTTGTGTTTGCTACGATTTGGTTCCACCACTAGAGGAGACATCATGAGGTACTTAAAATTTGTTGCGCTATCGGCGTTGCTGGCTTGTCTGACTGTCGCTCCCGCAAGCGCACTAACAAGTGTTTTCAATCTAAGCGAGTTTACGGGGACGTCGGCAGACGTTCGCGTTGAGATTGATGACAGCATTTTCTTAGACATGATTCAGGTTACGGTTGAGGTCGTAGCCAATCCAAACATTGGCGATATTCGTGGCGTGTTTTTTAACATCGATGGCGCGATACCCGCACTCGTGAGCGCCGATATCACCGGCGCTGACGTCACAGGACTTGGCTTCGATACCAACAATCTCGGCAATGGAGCGAACCTAAATCCGCACGCCCCGTTCGATCTCGGAGTAGAAATCGGAACACAGGGGATCGGTTTTGATGACATTCAAACAACCACCTTCACCATTGCGGATAAAGGGGTATTGACCGCGGGCAGCTTCACCGAAATAGGCGCTCGGCTCACCAGCGTTGGGCTTGACGGATCAAGCCGCGAAGGGAGCTCAAAACTTTCGGGAACTTCAGAAACTCCCATCCCCGAGCCGGCTACGATGACCTTGCTTGTTGGCGGCTTGCTTGCGGGCGGGGCCATGCGGCGGCGTCGCAGTTAACTGTGTAGAGAACCGGTTTAGAGCAATTCACCTGGTGCCTCAGGTGAGCGATGTTGCATCAAGCAATCTGTGGTGAGAAACAGAGAGACGGGACCCAGTATTTGGGTCCCTTTTTCTTGTTTTTTGTTGTCATCGACCTAATCGAGGCAATCCGCTTGCTATTCCAATTTATCCTAGTTTAGCCAAATATTTGTATGATTCCGAAGTTCGACGCTCCGTCTTTGGTCTGAGTTTCAAGAATTCGCCCTAAGTAGTGGAAGAAGATGCACTTGACGTTCTGAAATGCACGATTCTTTTGCTAGAATGCCCAGCCACCGCTAGAGGAGGCACACATGAAGAAACTACGATACCTTGGGCCTATTGCCCTACTGGCCTGCTTGGTTGTAATCCCAGCAAATGCAATGGCCAGTGTTTTCAATCTCAGTCCTTTTACCGGAGCCTCGGCAGATGTGAGGGTCCTACTCGATGATACCGTGTTCCTGGATAAGATCCAGGTGACGGTTGAAGTGATACCTAATCCCAATATTGGTGATATTCGCGGTGTCTATTTCAATCTGGGGATGACGAATCCTCTGGTTAGAACCGATATCGTTGGGGCCGACATTACGGACTTTGGGACAGATACAAACAATCTCGGAGCGGGAACGAACATGCTTCCCGATACTCCGTACGATTTGGGTGTAGAGATTGGAACAAACGGAATAGGTCAAGATGACATCCAAAGAACGGTGTTCACTATTAACGATAAAGGGGTTCTAACGACCAGTAGCTTTATCGAATTTGGTGTTCGTCTTAGTAGCGTCGGCGAGGAGGGATCTAGCCGGGAAGAAAGCTCAAAGCTTTCGGGAACTCCCCAGACCCCAATACCCGAGCCGGCTACGATGTCTCTGTTGATTGGTGGCTTGCTTGCGGGTGGCGTTTTGCGCCGGCGTCGCAAGTAGCTACGTAGATTGCTAGTCTGAAATAACTCACTTGGTGCCTCAAGTGAAGACATCTATAGACTGATCCAACAAAAGTGGTGGAAAATAGAAGCAGGGATTCAATTTTTGAGTCCCTGTTTTCTTTGCCTATCAGCCGATCGCGGTTGTGGAGGCAATGGATCACGAGGTGGTCACTGGGTGATCGCACCTGTAGAATCGTGGTCGCAACTCTTGGGAGGGATGGCCGAGTCCGGTTTAAGGCACTGGTCTTGAAAACCAGCAAACCGAAAGGTTTCGTGGGTTCGAATCCCACTCCCTCCGCCATTTAGAATTAGCAAAGAGGTGTTGGGCCTGGATCACGCAGAGAACCGGTGAACCCTCGGGGAGCGAAGCGAGTCCGAGAATCCCACTCCCTCAGCCGCTGCAGAACGCGCTGGCAACCTATCCTAGGGCCCGTGAGCCTGCTATTCTCCAGTTCGTATCAGTTTGACCATCGGTCCCGCCTGGCCACCAACAGAACGACTCTCCACAGCGAGTTTTCTCATGAGTGAATCCACGATTCCGTCCTACGAAGGTGAAGACCTCCGCGGTCACGATTTTTCTGGGCAGCCTCTCGCCGAATCCAATTTTGAGGATGCTGATCTCACTGGCGCAATCTTCAGCGGCTGCAATCTTCAAGGGGCCAACTTCCGTGGGGCGAGCCTTGAAGAGGCCTCTTTTGTCGGCGCCGATCTTTCCCGAGCTTGTTTGGCTCAAGCATCACTTGCGAATGCTGATTTTACCGACGCAACCATGGTTCACATGGATCTGAGTGAGTGTTCCCTTTCCGATTTGGACTGGAAGGGAAGAAACCTCAAGGGTTGCCGTTTTGAAATGACCCACTTCAGAGACGTGTCTTTCCGAGGCACGAAGCTTGAAGAGGCCTTCTTTGAGGATGCGTACTTTTCCGGATGCGACTTCAGCTTGGCTGTTCTTCGAGGTGCGAACTTCCACAGTAGCCATTGGGAGAAGTGTGACGTGCTCGAAGCCGATCTCACGGACGCCCTCCTGACCGACGTGGTCATAAATGAAGTTCGGCTCAATGGCTCGACACTCAAGAAAGCAAATCTAGAAAACGGCGAGTGGGTTCAGTGCGATATGGGTCTCTGCCAGTTCACCAACTGCAATCTAGAGGGGATCTCCCTCCAGCGTTCCACTGCACAAGGGAGTGAGTTTCAAAACTGTGAAGCGCCCGACGCCGTCATCGAGTTCTCAGATCTCTCTAGAGTCATGATGACCGAGACAAGTTTGCGACGGGCGAGTTTGGTGGGGTCGAACCTTGAAGGCATCCGGTTCTCCAAAGTACTTTTGGCCGAGGCGGATCTGTTTTGGACCGACATCGATCGTGAAAGCCTTTCAGGGTTCGGGGGAGAACACATTCGTTGGCCGGCCCCTCTGCCATCAGCGGTCGGTCCTTCTCAGACGCCACCCAACATCAAACCCAAGCGTCAATACCCGGAAGCTCTAACCGAAGATCAGCGCAAACTGTTCCTAAGTGGAGTCAAGAATGGGTAAGCCAGGAGCGAAGAAGCTCGATCAGGTTCTGAGCGTTACGCCGGGTGATGTTCACATCATCATGATTCCTTCTCCGGGTGGGCCGGTGCCCACGCCGATTCCTCATCCGGTGACTTCCATCATCAAGGATAAGGTGGCCAAGAAAGTCAAAGTGATGGGGCAGCCGGGGGCCGTGAAGGGTTCTGTCTCTCAACATACGCCGCCGCACATTCCTCAAGGGGGTCCGTTCCAAAAGCCACCCTCAAACAAGGGGAAGATCTTTACCGCATCCTCAAATGTGTTCTACGAGAACAAGGAAGCGGCCATGCTCGGCGATACGGCCGAGATGTGCTCCGATCCCAAGGACACCCCGGTCGGCAAAGTCATTGGCACCGCGGCGATGGTTTTGATTGGAGGTGGGGGACAAGGGAGCGACGCGGCGCGGGCCAGTGCTTCCGCCGCAGCCATGAAAGCCGCCGCCGCAGCTTGCCACCGCTGGATCAATCAGAACATGGAAGGCGGAGCCATGTCGGAGCAAGCGCACCGCGATGTGTGCGAAGCCTCCGGACACCCGGTCGATGTGGCAACGGGAAAGATGTTCACCCGAAACGTGGAGTTGAAGCTCTCCGGCCGAATCCCCTTTGAGTTTGCCCGCAATTGGTCTTCTGCGCGAAGAGTGCGCGGTGTTTTAGGTTGGAATTGGCGTCATAACTACGACATTGCCCTTGTCATTCAGCCCGAGTTTATTGCTCATCAAGATCACAACGGTCGGTTGGTTTCCTTTCCCCATCTGGAAGTTGGTGAAGAGGTTCGGAGCAACCAAGGGAACCTTTCGCTAGTTCGACAGAAGGACAAGCTTCTTGTCATCGATGGGAACGAGCAAACTCAAACCTTTGCCTATGACGGGACTTTGAACGCAGGCTCGCTTCCCATAGATTCGATAGAAGATTCCTATGGGAACCGAATTCTCTTTGAGTACCGCAATGGACTGCTGGCGCAAATCACAGATTCGGCCGAGCGTAAGATCACCCTGGAATACACGGGCTCGGGGTTGCTGGCCTCACTCAACCTATGGGATCCCATTTCGGGCGAAACTCGCCCCATCCGACAGTATCGATATAGTCCCGAAGAGGATCTGGTTGAGGTCAGTGATGAGATGGGCGACAGCTTTCACTACGTCTATCAAGATCACTACCTGGTTCAAGAAACCGATCGCATTGGTTTCTCGTTCTACTTTGAGTTTGACCGCGACGGGCGATGCGTCAAAACCTGGGGAGACGGAGGCATCTTCTACCGCGACCTGCGTTACGACCTGGAAAAGCAAAAAACCTGGGTTATTGATTCTCAAGGCGAAACCACGATTTACGAATGGAATGACTGGGGAACCGTAGAAACCGAATGGGATGCTTGCGGCAATGAATGGTCCTTTCAGTTCGATGAGAACCAAAATCGAACCGGGATCATGGATCCCGATGGAAACTCATGGACCTACAGTTATGACGATACGGGCCGCTTGATCAGTCGCATCGATCCGGAAGGCGGAGAGGTCGCACTTGAACTCGATGAGTTCGGCATGAACGTCGGTTGGAAAGACTCGGCAGGGAATGAGTGGGTTCGAGAGAGGGACGATGCGGGTCGCATGGTGGCTCTTGTTGATCCTGAGGGAAACCGGCAGGAGTTCACCTGGTCGGATAAAGGGGATTTGCTGACGACCATCAACGCCATCGGTGAGGTGACAAGCTATTCCTACGACAAAGTTGGGAATCTGGTCCACCGGGTTGCGGCAAACGGAGCCGGTTTTGATCGAGTTTACTCTCCTGAAGGTTGGTTGTTGAGCGAGAGTGACAGCCTTGGTCTCCGCATGGAGGCGGAGTATGACAAGAAAGGCCGGGTCGTTCGTGAGCTCCGACGTGACAAGGGGGAGTTTCGGTTCAAGCACGATGGTGAGGGGAACGTGGTAGAGAAGCTTGAACCCACCGGACGGCAGATTCAATTCGAGTACGGCTCCTTCAATCAGATTCTCGGAAGAGTGGAGAAGGCCCCGGAGGGTGATCTCATTACTCGCTATGAGTACGATCTCGAGAATCGTCTCACCCGGAAGATTTATCCCGGGGGTGAAACCCAAGAATTCTCTTACCGCGAAGATGGCAAGATCTCACGCCAAAAAGGGGTCGACGACCGAATTATCGAACTCAATCGAAACGATGCCGGATATGTGGTGGAGTCCATTCGCCCCGGAGGAGCTATCCGGACCTCGGAAGTTGATGGTCTCGGTAGAGAGTTGAAGATTCAAGGCGACCGTGAAGTCGATTTTGATTTTTCTCCCGGCGGTGCATTGCTCAGCGCTGATACCGAGGGAGGCCTTGTTTCAAAAAGTTTTGATGCCTTGGGACGCGTTGTTGAGGAGATCGGAAGCATAATTCCGGTTGCTCACGAATACGATGCCATCGGCCGCGTGACGAAAACGACACTGGCCGACGACTTCGACATTACTTACGGCTATGAAAATGGTGGGGTCCGAATCCAGGTTGTAGGTGCCCATTGCGCACTTGAACGAGACGTATTCGGTCGCGATACAAAAGTTCAATTTTCGAATGGATGGTCGGAGACCTACCACTACGAGGGCGACTTGAAGCCCTACGAGGTCAAACGCCCGGAGGGCTCGCGTCGCTATTCCTGTGGGGCCGGCCGGGTGATTGAGAAGATTGAAAGCCCTGATGGTCGCGCCTGGTCCTACGGTCGAGATGGTCACGGGCGCCTGGTAAACGCCACACGATCTTCCGCGGAGGGATCAAAATCCTACCGTTTCAACTATGACGATGCTGGGAATCGACTCGTCGATGGGCGAGAGTTCAAGTTCAGTCGTGGCAATACGTTGGTGACGGCCGACGGGCGAGAATTCTCTTACAACACTTGGGGGCATCGTCAAAACGGAACTCTAGAGGGTGCTGAACTTAAGTTTGAGTTTGGAGTCAGCGGTCGACTACTTGCATCGAAGCAGGGTGCGGTTGAAACAACCTATGACTACGATGCGTTTGGTAGGCGCATCAGAAAGCGCGTAGGGTCGAAAGAGACAACGTTCGGTTGGGATCGGAATCGACTAGTTTACGAGGCATCCGAGGGAGTCGAACGCTTTTACATCTACCTTCCTGCTTCGATCCAGCCGGTGATGATCTGTGAGCGCAAGGGTGAACGCCACACGGCCTATTTTGTAGTATCTGATCACCGCAGTTGCCCTGAGAGGGTCCTCGACAACGCTGCAGAAACCGTTTGGGCCTGCGACTGGTCCCCTTTCGGTGAGAAATTGGATGAGACGGGCTCTTTCGAACAGCCCCTTGGGTTGCCAGGTCAGTATCATGATCGTGAAACAGGTTTGGCCTACAATCTGTTCCGCTACTACGATCCGAGTCTCACCTGTTACCTAAGCCCGGACCCGTTGATGCAGGCCCTCGAATCAAGACCCTACGCCTATCCTGATGATCCGATTTCGAAGACGGATCCTTTTGGCCTTTCGAGCGACGACTACACGCCGAAGTCTCCAACGCCTCACCGGGTCGTCGAAATTGACGGTGTGAAGTATGTCGAGTTCTACGCAATGGATGCGTACTGTTACAACGATCATGTTTCCGATGGTGGTAATGGAACCACCGATTGCTTTGTGTCGATCGGTCCAAACGGTGAAGTGGTGATTCAAGAGGGGAAACATAGAGG
>JABDJR010000498.1 GCA_013003415.1 Candidatus Eiseniibacteriota bacterium
GATTCCATGAGGTCAAGGACAGTCAGAGTTACGAGGCTGTTCTGAAAGAGGCAGGAGTGAGCTTGCGCCCGGAAGATCGAGCCGCGACCATCGAAGAGCAGTTGGCCACGGTGGCGAAGGAAGTTCAAGGCCAAGTGCTCCATGACCCCGAGCTGCTCGAAGAGGTGACGTTCTTGGTCGAGATGCCACAAGCCTTCGCCGGCTCTTTCGACCCCGAATTCTTAGCGGTACCCCGTGAAGTCACTGTCACGGCCATGCGTTCCCATCAGCGATACTTTGCGGTTGAAGATGCCTCAGGGAAGTTGCTTCCGCACTTCCTGGTGGTTGCCGACGGTCGTTGGGACGATGCCTCTCAAGTGATTGCGGGAAACGAAAGAGTGCTCCGCGCTCGTCTGTCTGACGCTCGGTTCTATTGGGACGTCGATCTCAAAACCGGACTCGACGGTCTGGCCGACGCCCTGAAGAGTGTGGTTTGGCTCGAGGGTCTGGGGACACTGGCAGACAAGAGCGAGCGGGTGGCTAAGATCATGGTGGCTCTGGGTCCCGACGTGGCGGGTGATGCATGGTCCTCGCTCACCCAAAAGGCGCCGCGAGCGGCGAAGGTGGCAAAGGCCGACCTCGCCTCCGAAATGATCAAAGATGGTAAAGAGTTCACCGGATTGCAGGGGGTTATTGGGGCGCGCTATGGCGAGGCTCTGGGGGAAGACCCGGAGGTGTGCCAAGCGCTCGCCCAACAGTATCTGCCCCGGGGTTCGAAGGATCCCCTTCCCGAGTCCGAGTTAGGTTTGCTCCTCGCGCTGGCCGATCGCTTCGATACCATTGCCGGGTGTTGGGCGGCTGGGTTTGTTCCTACCGGTTCTCAAGATCCCTACGGCCTTCGACGGGCGGGGAACGGAATCGTTCGTATTCTTCTTGAGAAGAGTCGCGTAACGTCATTGTCAGAAGCTATTAAGAACGCTCTCCAGAATCTGCCTGGGGATTGGAATCGGGAGGCCTTAGGCCAGGAGATCGCCAGCTTCTTCCGCGAACGTCTTGCCTTTCACCTGCGTGAGCGATCCATCTCTTACGATGTGGTCGATGCGGTGCTTGAGGTTGGAGCCGATCATCCGGTCGATGCCCTCGCTCGGGCCAAGGCGCTCCAGGCGGTTCGAGGTGAAGCCGAGTTAGAGCGTCTTGTGATTGGCTACAAGCGTGCGGCCAATATCTTGAAGGGCATCAACGCTTCAGACATTGAAAGCTTTGACGGCCTCGATTGGAGTGGGGCTGAGCCGGCCGAGGAGGCTCTTCGCCAAGCGGTTACCCAGGCAACCCCGAAGGTGCTTCAGTTAAACCAAGATGCGAAGTATCCCGAGATGCTCCAGGAGCTACTCACTTTGAGAGAGCCCATCGACACGTTCTTCGATGACGTCATGGTGATGTCGGAAGATCCGAAACAGAAAGCACGACGCGTGTCTCTTTTAAATCAGGTGCGACTCTTGTTTCAAAACCTGTGCGACCTTTCCTGCATTGTCATTGAAGGAGAGTGAGGTTTTTTGCGGCTTTTAGCTTGAGTCCCTAATACGGCTCTGATACATTCTCCCGAGTCCGAAACCTTTTAAACTGGGTCTGCGAGCCCGGAAAAGGAGACAGCATGAACACTCCCCAGGTGAATTCTCTTCAGGGAGTCCGCTCCAAAACTCAGCCCCAGAATTTCATAGCCCTTTGGCTCCTCGCCAAACGGTCCGTTCGTTGGGTAAACCTTCCTCATTCCTTGAGGGAGGCCTTTTTTTTGCCCAAAGGAACCTTGTTCAAGTCCCCACAACCTATCGCCAACGAGGAACACCATGTTACTGCGTGAGAAAGCCCGCATCCTGGATGCGGATGGGATTCGTCGAGTGGTTACTCGGCTTGCCCATGAAATCGTCGAGCAGAATCAGGGAACGAAAGATCTGATTCTGGTTGGGATCCGCCGCCGCGGCGTCCCCCTAGCCGAACGCATGCAAAAGATGATTGAGGAGTTTGAAAAGGCCACGGTTCCCATTGGGATCTTGGACATTACGCTTTATCGGGACGACCTCAATACGATCGCCGACCATCCGGTGGTTCGCACCACCGAGATTCCCTTTGATATTGAGGGGAAGACCCTCGTGCTTGTCGATGACGTGCTCTACACCGGGCGTACGGTTCGAGCCGCCCTAGACGCGATTATGGATATCGGTCGGCCGGGGAAAATTCAGCTTGCCGTGCTGATCGACCGTGGCCATCGAGAGTTACCGATTCGTGCGGACTATGTGGGAAAAAACGTGCCCACCTCATCCCGAGAAGTGGTTTCCGTTCGTCTCCTTGAGATGGACGGCGCGGACGAAGTTTTGGTGAAGGAGACAGATTATGATGCGTAAGGACCTACTCGGTCTTGAAGAGCTTGAGGCTCAAGAGATCTTGGACATTCTCGATACCGCGGAAGCATTCAGGGAAGTGATTGATCGACCCATCAAGAAAGTGCCCACCCTTCGGGGAAAGACGGTGGCGAATCTCTTCTACGAGCCGTCCACGCGGACTCGGATTTCTTTCGAACTGGCAGAAAAACGCCTCAGCGCCGATAGCTTCAGTTTCTCTAAAGCCACCTCAAGTGTGGTGAAGGGGGAGACCCTAAAAGACACCGTGAAAAACATCGAAGCCATGATGGTGGACTTCGTGGTGGTTCGACACGGAGCCAGCGGTGCGCCTCACTTTATTGCGAAGAACATCGCTGCCTCGGTGATTAACGCCGGGGACGGACAGCATGAGCATCCTACTCAGGGTTTGCTCGACATGTTCACCATGCGTCGGGTAAAGGGAGATCTAGCCGGGCTCAAGGTTGTCATCGTCGGCGACGTCACCCATAGCCGGGTGGCTCGCTCCAACATTTGGGGTCTAACCAAACTCGGGGCCGATGTCCACGTGGCTGGTCCCACCACACTCACGCCCCGTGAAATCGAAAAGATGGGGGTGACCACGACCTGGAAAGTCGAGGAGGCGCTTGAAGGCGCCGACGTGGTCAACGTGCTGCGCATCCAAAAGGAACGCCAGGACGCAAACCTTCTCCCAAGTCTTCGTGAATACGCCATTCACTTTGGGGTCACTCAAGAACGTCTGAAGCGTGCCAAGTCCGATGTGGTGATCATGCACCCGGGACCCATGAACCGCGGGGTTGAGATTGCACAAGATGTTGCAGAAGACGAGCGAAACGTCATCTTGGAACAAGTTACAAACGGAGTCGCGGCCCGCATGGCGGTTCTGTACCTACTCAACGGCGGCAAGCCTGTCTCAAGTGAGAAAGCCATGGAAGCGGTGGAGGTCTAATTATGAAAAGCGAAAACACAAAACGCCCGGTGGTTTTTTCCCAGGTCGATGTCCTCGACTTAGATTCCGGAAACAAAGAAACCAAGAACCTTCTTGTTCAAGATGAAACCTTACGCGTCACGAACGATCAGGACTGGCCGGAGGGTTCTCTAGTCTACGATCTCAAAGGACACCTCGCGGTTCCGGGACTTCTGGACATCCATGTTCATCTTCGCGAGCCGGGAGGTGAAGAGTCTGAGACCATCGCTACCGGTACTGCCGCGGCCGCCCGAGGTGGGTTCACAGGTGTGGTGTCCATGGCTAATACCGATCCCGTCATCGATACCCCCCAGGATGTTCGCTACGTTTTGGAGCGCGCCAAGGAGGCGGGGAAGGCACGGGTTCACCCCATCGCCGCTGTGACCATGGGGCTCAAAGGAAAGCAACTCACCGAGATGTTCGATCTTGCCGACGCGGGGGCGGTGGCTTTCTCGGATGATGGGATGACCATCATGAATGCTGAAGTCATGCGTCGGGCTCTTGAGTATTCGAGCATGTTGGACAAAGTCATTGTGACCCACGCCGAGGACTGCCACCTCAAGGGGCAGGGTGTGGCTCATGAAGGTTACATGTCCACGAAGCTAGGCCTCCGGCCCATTCCGCGCGCGGTTGAGGAAGTGATTGTGGCGAGGGACATTCGCCTGGTTGAGCTCACCGGCGGGCGAGTCCATGTGGCTCACGTTTCTTGCGCAAGCACCGTCACCATGATTCGCGAGGCCCAGAGTCGCGGACTCCGGGTTACCGGCGAAGTGACGCCGCATCACCTGGTATTCACGGATCAAGCTTTGGCAACCTACGACACTAACTTCAAAATGGCGCCGCCTCTTCGGGAAGAGGAAGATCGCCTTGCCCTGATTCAAGGGTTGAAGGACGGCGTCCTCCAGGCTGTGGCTACCGATCACGCGCCTCACGCGGAGTTGTTCAAGGACACCGAGTTCGACGCCGCACCCAATGGTGTGGTGGGCTGTGAGACCGCGTTCGCTGCGCTCTACACCGCGCTTGTAGAACCTGGCCTTCTCGACCTGAAGACCCTGGTCCGACGCATGTCCCTCGACCCGGCGGCCGTGCTTGGCATTGATCATCCGGGGCTGCGCGATGGCGCCAAGGCCAATCTCACCATCATCGATCTCGATGGCACCTGGGATGTGAAGGCGGCTGACTTTGTCGGCCGAAGCGCGAACTCTCCGTGGATCGGAAGCACCCTCAGGGGCCTTCCGCGATTTACGGTGGAGGGTGGCGACGTGATCTTCAAGGATGGACATACCAGCCAAGCCGTGGAGGAGGCTCTCACCTCTTGATTTGCCCCGGCAGAGGAGCTGCATCAACCCATTGGCGTCTATGGTTTTGCCTGATTCTTCTCGGGTGTAACTTGACGTTTGGGGTGAGCCCCTCCAACGCCTTGTCCCTGGCATGGTCTCAATCGCGAGACCATGCCTCTCTTGGGCCACCCCGGGTGGTTGCCGATCATGTCCTCACCCTCTCCGACCCGGGTACGCTTCAGGCCACGCAGCTCACCACGGGCGAGGTGGTTTGGACTCGCGAGGTGATCTCTGTCGATTCCAAGGCGAGATTAGGAGTCCAGGGTGAGCTGGTCTACTTCACCGACGCTGACGGGACCCTCCGTTCGTTTAACGCAGAAACGGGCGAGGAGCAGGAACCTGTTTCTCTGGGGACTTTGTCTTCCGAGGTTCGCTTTTATGGCTCGCTGGTGATTTCGGTGAGTCAGCAAGGTTGCATTCAGGCTCAAGACCGCTGGCGCCAACGCACGCGATATGAACTCTGCGAGTTTCCGCAGCCGGAAATCTATCTACCGGGTTCGATGGCTCGGGTGGGTTCGCGTGGGGTGGCCGAGTTTGAACGAGGCCTGTTTAGCTGGCGGCTCCTCGACGGTGAATTGGATCAAGTCTTGCCCATGGATTCGGGGCTCACCACCGGGATCGCGAAGTCGAGGGGATGCGCCTTCTTTGGAACGGCCAACGGCGACTTGGTGAAAGTCTATATCGATCCGCTTCGAGTTGAGGCCGCCGTCAACACTTCTGGTGGGATTAAGCACGTCCCCCTGGTTTCCCGAGGGCACGTGGTTGTGTTGTTGGGTCCAGAAGCTCACTCCCAAGAAATCGTGAGCTACGACTTTCGACTGCAAGAGTTGTGGCGTCAGCCGCCACCTCCCAAAGGCCAGTGGACATCGACGCTCGCTAGCATGGGAAGTGCTCTCTATGCCGGAGACAGTGAAGGCGCGGTTCACGCACTGGAACTCACCAGCGGGGACCATCGTGCGAGTTTGTTTTTAGAGAAAGATGAGATCACGCATGTGGTGATGGCGGGCAATTTCTTGCTGGCCACGACACGACAGGGCGGTTTGTACTGCCTGAACCAATAGGGGGCGCGGATGAGCGAGAGCGGATTTATTCTCTTGGAAGACGGAACACGGTTTCCCGGACGAGTGATTGGCGGGGAACGTCTTGAAGTAGGCGAAGTCGTCTTTCAGACGGGAATGTCAGGCTATCAAGAAGTGATTTCTGATCCATCCTACCGTGGACAGATTGTTACCTTCACTTCAAGTCACATTGGGAACACCGGTATGAACGGCCTCGATGATGAAGCTCCGCAGCCTTCAATCTCGGGAATCATCGTGAAGTCCCTCACCGAGGTTCCGAGTTCCTGGAGAAGTTCTGAGTCCCTTCCGGATTACTTGGCTCGGCACAACATTCCCTGTCTGAGCGGTGTCGACACCCGAGCGCTTACGAGACACCTCTCTCGCCACGGTGCTAAGGCCGGCGTCATTGCACGAGCATCGACTTCCGAGGCCGAGGCACAGAAAGCGATTCAGGCTTGGCCGGGGTTGGTGGGGCGAGATTTGGTTTCCGAAGTTACGGCCGGCCGAGAGTTCCCCAACCAAAATCGCGAAGAAGCTTGGGACTCCTGGAATCGCGCCACAACAGGGAGTGCGACGGTGGCGAGTGCCACGGGGGGTGAGGCCCTTCCGTTACAGGGGACACGTTTGACCGTCATTCACTGCGGGGCGAAGGAAGGGATCCTCGATGCGCTTCACGAGCGCGGGGCCGAAGTTGCGGTGCTCCCGTCGACCGCCCGTCACAACGAGATCTTGGCCACCACGCCGCATGCGGTTTTAGTGTCGAACGGCCCCGGGGATCCCGAAGCCCTTGAAGAACTCGTTTCTGAGGTTCGGGAGTTGTTGGGAAAGGTTCCCTTGTTTGGAATCTGTTTGGGCTTCCAAGTTTTGGCTCTGGCCCTACGAGCAAGCACTTACAAAATGAAGTTCGGACACCACGGCATCAATCATCCGGTGCAAGACCTTCGCACAGAGAGAGTTTGGGTTACTTCTCAGAATCACGGATTTGCCGTCGATCCCAAAACGCTGCCCCCTGAGGCGGTGGAAACCCACCGCAGCTTGAACGACGGAACCTGCGAAGGTTTTGAGGTGCCGAGTCTTGGAGTGGCCGCCTTACAGTTTCATCCCGAAGCGCAAGCCGGACCCCACGATGGTCTGCCTTGGTTCGACTCCTTAAACCGTTTTCGTTCTCAGTTCCAAGAGATAGATACAGCCTCCGGGGCTGTTGGAGGGGATCACTCATGAGCGGCGCCCGCAAAGATATCGAGTCGATTCTCATCGTTGGATCGGGACCTATTGTGATCGGACAAGCCTGCGAGTTTGACTATTCGGGAACCCAAGCTTGCCGCGTGCTTAAGAAGGAAGGCTATCGGGTTGTTCTCATCAACTCCAACCCTGCCACCATCATGACCGATCCCGAAGTTGCGGATCGCACCTACATCGAACCGATCACGCCTGAAGTTGTAACCAAGATTCTGGAAACCGAAGCCATCGATGCGATTCTTCCTACTCTCGGAGGCCAAACCGCGCTCAACATTGCTGTGACCTTGGCCCGTAACGGAACCTTGAATCGCCTAGGGGTCGAAATGATCGGGGCCGATCTAGAAGCGATCGAACGCGCCGAAGATCGGGACCTCTTTCGAGAAACCATGCGAGGGGCGGGTTTGCCACTGCCGCAATCCGGACTGGCGGCGAGCCTTGATCAAGCGGTGAGTCTGGCCAGTGAAGTGGGCTATCCCGTCATCCTTCGTCCCAGTTTCACCATGGGGGGCGTCGGCGGAGGCCGGGCCCTGAATGAGACCGAGCTGATTCGTCTGGCTGAGAAGGGATTGAGAGCGAGCCCCGTGGGCACCATCCTCATTGAAGAAGATCTCACCGGTTGGAAAGAGATCGAGCTCGAAGTGATGCGAGACCGAAACGACAATGCGGTCATTGTCTGCGGCATCGAAAACCTGGATCCCATGGGAGTGCACACTGGCGACTCCATTACGGTCGCTCCCATCCAGACCCTCACCGACCGCGAGGTTCAACGGCTTCGTGACATGGCTTTGGCGGTGTTGCGGGCGGTGGGTGTAGAAACGGGAGGGAGTAACGTTCAGTTTGCCATCGACCCCAAAGATGGCCGGGTTGTCATCATTGAGATGAACCCCCGCGTGAGCCGGTCCAGCGCGCTCGCAAGCAAAGCCACCGGTTTTCCCATCGCCAAGATTGCGGCCAAACTAGCGGTTGGTTACACCCTCGATCAAATCGCCAATGACATTACGAAGGAGACGCCGGCCTGCTTTGAGCCTTCCCTCGACTATGTGGTGGTCAAGATTCCTCGCTTTGCCTTCGAGAAGTTTCCCCACGCCGATTCCGTACTCACCACGAGCATGAAGTCGGTGGGGGAGGTCATGGCCTTCGGAGGGACGTTCATCGAAGCGTTCATGAAAGCTCTGGCAAGCCTTGAACTCGACGGACTCCATGCCCTAACGGTGGGAAG
>JABDJR010000522.1 GCA_013003415.1 Candidatus Eiseniibacteriota bacterium
TTCAGTCCGGCCGTCGGTACTTACGACAACTGGGTCATTCGTTACGGATACACGCCGGTGAAGGGGGCCAAGACACCTGAGGACGAGCTTTCTGCATTAGCTAAGATCGCTTCCGAGTCTTCCAACCCGCTTCACGCCTATGGAACCGACGAAGATGCGTACTTGCCGGGTGCAACCGACCCCTTCACCAACACGTGGGATCTGAGCTCCGACCCGCTGACCTGGGCCGAGCAGCGAGCGGGGATCATTAATTCCCTGTACAACGGCCTTGAAGACCGAGCGGTTGCCGACGGGCAAGAGTGGTCTCACCTGACCAACGCTTTCTCTTCGCTCATGGGACAGCACTACCGTTCCATGGCGGTGACAGCACGGTTTATTGGTGGTAAGGCCACTTCACGCGCGCACAAGGGTGAGCCCAACGCGGCGCTTCCTTTTACGCCCCTGAAGCCGGCCGAGCAACGGCGTGCCCTCGACATCTTGTCGCGGAACTGCTTTGCCGAAAAGCCGTACATGATGCCGCAGAACTTCTACAACAAACTCGGTGCGAACAACATGAGTCACTGGGGAACGTCGATTGCCCGTTCGGGTCGTCGCGATTTCCCTTACCACCAGGCGGTGGCTTCTGTTCAAAACTTGGTATTGAATAGACTCATGAACGACTTCACTTTGGAGAAAGTTGTCGACAACGAACTGGGCCACACCAACCCCTTCACCTTGGTGGAGTTGTTTGGTCGTTTGAACCAGGACATTTTTGCTGAAGTGGGTGTGAACGGATTTGGCAAAGGCGTTCGTGCTGGTGCGGGCTCCGCTTCAACCGCTACCCGGAACGTTCCGAGCTTCCGTCGCGGCTTGCAGCGAACCTGGTTGAACCACCTCGTTCGCGTTTCCATGAATCAGCAAATGGGCCCCATGGCCGATGCCCGTTCCGTGGCACGCATGGCCCTGGTTGATCTTCACGATCACCTCGATAAGGCGCTTCAGAACCCCGCCTCCCTCGATGGCTACACTAAGGCCCATCTGATGGATTCGCGTGAACTCGTGGCCAAGGCGCTCAACGCCGGCTATGAGGCTGAGCTCATGCAAAAACGTTAGTCGTTCTTAAACAAGAACTTAAAGGCCCGTTCCCTCCGGGGAGCGGGTCTTTTTTTGTTTTTTGAAACAGTTCGCGGCCAGCTTGCGTCCTACTTATGTAGTAACGGTAGCTCTATTTATTCTTTCTCGGGGGAACCCATGCGATCGATTCTTGCTCTCGCACTTATGGTTGTTTTATCTGTGGCTTTGGTCCCAACCTCCCAAGCCGCCACCGCAACGTACACCGATACCCAAGACTTTAGCCTCGATGGCCCCGGCCTGGTGGAGGTTGATGCCTCGATCCACGATATCTACATCACTCGTGGATCGGGAAGTGAGGTCGTGGTCAAAGTCACCATGGAAGTCAAATCTTCAAGTAAGGAAAAGGCCGAAGATTACATCGAGAACCACAAGCCCACCTATGATCAGCGCGGCAACGACATCATTATCGACGCGCGTTCAAAGAAAAAGAACTGGTGGAAGAAGTTTAATTGGAAGAAGTTCGAAGCTAAGTCGCGCATCGACATTGAGGTGCCTAAAGGCACCGAGCTGGTTCTGGACACTGCGTCGGGCGACCTTAGCGTTCGCGCCGACTTGGGCGATGTACCCGTCTCTTGCAATACGGCTTCCGGCGACATCGAACTCGACGGGTCCGCGACGAATCTACGAATGGGGACCGCGTCGGGCGATATCGACGTTTCGATTAGCAACACCGCAGAGAGTATGGATCTCAGCACCGCCTCCGGGGACATCATGGTTCGAGGATCAACCCACGAGGCCAACATCAGTACGGCCTCGGGGACCATTGAAGTCGACGGGCTCCGTGGCGATGCGAACCTAAGCACCGCTTCGGGAGACGTGGTCGCAGCTTGGGATCAGGTCGATACCAGCAATGAGATTGAAATCAGCACCGCCAGTGGTGACGTCGATGTCTATCTCCCCGAGTCCATCGAAATTGACGGCTTTGCCTCCACGGTCTCCGGACGGATTCGCTCAGACTTTGGCGGGAAATCCAACAAACGTCGTAGCCAGGTTCATTTCGACGGTGGACGCGACGCGCTGTTCTTGGAAGTCGACACGGCGAGCGGCGACATTTCAATTCGGAGACGGTAGAGAGTTCAACTCGGAGCCGTTAGAGAGTGAGAGCGTACTAGAAGTCCTATGGGGGCGCTTGCTCGCCCCCATAGGCTAAAGCGAAAACCAACTTACCTCGCGCATAGTTCCCCACCACCTGGCGCTTTTCTGGGAAAACTCCGCTATGATGGACTTAACCACAATAGGTCCAACCTAAAAGTCGGAGCCCACATTCCGGTCGGCGATCTGGATCAGACGTTCGTACATGATCCGAAGTCCGAGCAACCTTGCTCATCCCCAACTCACGACTTTGAAGCTTCGGACAACCGAGGAGGTAATGTTTGATCCGCGCTATCCTATATAGGCCCCAGAGTCGCACGTTTACCGAAGGGGGCGCCGAGCTGATTGATGTGTGGGACGGGGAGACCGACTCTTCAATTTGGGTCGAACTCTCTGGCGGTAAACCGGAAGTAGAGTCAAAGCTGATGTCGGAGCGCTTTGGCATTCACTCCCTTGCAATCAAGGATGCGCTGCGCGACCGTCATCCTCCAAAAATTGAACCCTTCACCAACAACACCTTCATTTTATTGAAAGGGCTGGACGCGGAAACCGATTCCATTAGTTTCGGTACAATTCAACTTTCAATTTTTGTCGGTGACCGTTTTCTCCTCACACGGGCGTCTAAACATTCTGTGAGTGCGGATCGCGTCCGCGAGGAGCTTTTGTCTGGCACCCTCCGCTACGAATTTTCTACCGCCGCACTGGGTTTACGACTCTGCCGAACCGTTTCCGACCGTTTCGTCCCCGTTCTACTGTCGGTAGAAAGCCGATTGGAGGAGATGGAAACAGAAATGTTGGAGCGGCCCAACGATGAATTGTTAGCCGAGCTAGTACGCCAAAAGAGCGATCTGAAGAAGATCTTGCGGGTCGTTCAGTATCACGCCCAAGTGTTCACTTCTGCGAGTTCCCAAATCCCAGCACACTTGGCGGGATACAATCACGAATTGACCGATCTACAGGAGCAACTCGATCGTCAACTGAGCTTGGCGCGGCTTTACTATGAATTGACTGACGATTTGATGACCGGCTACCTGTCGCTATCTTCTCACCGACTGAACCAGATCATGCAGACCCTAACCATTGTCACCATGATCTTCGTCCCGATCACATTCATGGCCGGCATCTACGGCATGAACTTTGAATTCATGCCTGAGTTGTCCATTCGGAACGCCTACTTTTTCCTCCTCGGGTCCATGCTCCTCGTGGTAGCGGGCATTCTGGCGCTATTGCACCACCGCGGCTGGATTGGAAAAGGCGGGGCTAAGCGATAAAAACGGATGGGCTGGCACTTTGCCACCCACCCGTGAGGGCGATCGCTCCTAAGCAGAATCGGTCTCCTGGCGAAACCTGATATTCAGTAAAGAGGCTGCGCGCGGAGGGGAAGAATCGGGTAGGCTTTCCGAATGGAAACACACACTCCTCCGGTAAAGCACGTTTCAGGAAAACGCGTAGTGACCATTCTCATCATTTTCGTGCTGCTCTTATCGACTTACGTTGCCATTCGCATCGTGCAGGTTAGTGGGCCGGGACCAGATCCCGACACCATTCCCAAGCGACCGGGTCGTACTTCTACCGGCTAAGCAAAGCAACGCCCCCTAGGCTTCAGGCCCCGAGCTTTGTCATCGCGCTTAGGTACCCGCGCGTTTTTGCACCAGCTATTTTCCCGCGCCCGCGGTAATCCCCTCGATAATGTGTCGCTGAAAAAACAGAAACACCACCAGCACCGGCAAGGTCGAGACCATCGAACCCGCCATGAGATGCCCCCAATCCACCGCATGTTGCCCCTGGCTGTAGAGGGCCAACCCCACCGGCAGCGTCCGCATGGATTCGCTGCTGGTTAAAATCAGCGGATATAGAAACGAGTTCCAGTTGATGAGGAACGTGTTGATGGCAACTACGGCCAAAGCGGGACGCGCCAGCGGTAAAACAACCCTGAAGAAAACGTCACGATCTCGGGCGCCATCAACCCGGGCCGCCTCCTCCAGGTCTAGCGGAAGCTGCTGAATGTACTGACGCATGAGGAAAATATTAAAAGCGTCAACAAGGAAAGGAATGGTGAGCGCGGCAAACGTATCCAAGAACCCGGTTTTTGCGACCAAGATGTAAAGAGGAATCATGGTGACTTGCTTCGGGATCATGAGGGTGCCAAGAATGGCCAACCAAACGAATCTCTTTCCCGGGAACATGCGGCGGGCCAGAGCGTAGCCTACCATCGACGCAAACAGCAAATTGCCGGCGACCACAAGAATCGAAACAATAGCGCTATTCAAAAAGTAGCGGCCAAAGTTCCCTTCGTTCCAAACGTCCTTGTAGTTTTGTAGGGTTAAATCTCGGGGGATGAGATCGGCGAAGGAGCCCAGAGTGAAGCCCTCTCCCTTTAGGGACAGAAGTGTCATCCAGTACAAAGGAAAGAGCATGGTGAGCAGACTCAGCACCAACACCACGCCCAGAACCCAGCGTCCCACTCGCATTAGGCGGACCGGTCCTTGAGAACGCGGCTCTGCAACAAGGAAAAGCTGAGAGTCACAAGGAAAAGCAGGTAAGCCAGGGCGCTGGCGTACCCTAGATCGAAGTATCGGAAACCCTGCTCGTAAAGATAGAAGACCGAGGTCAAGGTTGAGTTGAGGGGGCCTCCGCGGGTCATGACAAACACTTCAATGAACACCTGAAAGCTCTTGATGGTGTTGATCACAATGACGAAGAGAGTCGTGGGTACCAACAAGGG
>JABDJR010000585.1 GCA_013003415.1 Candidatus Eiseniibacteriota bacterium
GGCTTCGCCCACCACAACGAACGATCCAAACACAAGCACACGGCTCTGCGCCGAGGATCTTGCTGCTTGGAGCGCCGAAGAGACCCCCGGGAAGATCCGGCTTGGCGTTTTTCCGAGGAAGGCTCGAAGCCGATGGGGATCGGCGGCTCGTTGGTTGGCGGCGGCGGTGAGGTAGAACCGAGAGACCATCGGCCTCAGTGCCTCAAAAACCTCCTCGTGATTCTTGTCGCGGGCAATCCCAACAACCGCTAAAAGGGGCTCGTCTTGCCGATGTAGCCTTAAGGCATTGGCTACCGCCTTGGCTGCAGCTGGGTTGTGGCCCCCATCCAGGAACCAGGTTTTGCCCGCCGCACGCACGCGCTGAAGTCTCCCCGGAACGGAAACGTTCCTCAGAACTTTACTTATCACGGGTTTCAAGGACTTCTTTGGCAGAGCTTCTTCGGCGAGACAAACGGCAGCGGCAATGTTTTGCTCGGGGTGCTTTCCAAACATTCCCGTGGCCACCTCGCCGTAGTCTTCGCGGCCCCTCACCGAGTAGACACCGCCGCGCACGCGGGCATCCTCCAGGGAAACCTGGACACGATCTTCCGTTTCAACAAGGGGCACCTTGTTCCGTTTCGTATAGCGCTGGATAATCTTCTTTGCGCTTGAGGGCTGGGCCATCAAAAATGCACTTCCTCCAGGTTTTAGAATCCGAACTTTGTCCTGCGCGATTTTAGAAAGCGTGTCCCCCAAAACTCTTTCGTGATCCATGGAAATGGGAGTGAGAAGCGCTAAACCGGGGGCGAGCACATTGGTTGCGTCGAGCTTCCCTCCTAATCCCACCTCAATCACCCCCCAATCCACGCGGCGTCTTTGGAAGGTTAGAAAGGCTAGGGCGGTTAGGAACTCGAAGGTGGTCCGGATGCCGGAAGGAGCGTCTTCAAAACTCTGCGCTAACTCCCCAACCCCGTGGCAAAAGGAACGCGAGTCGATAGGTCGACCGTCGAACTTCACCCGCTCACGCATGGTTTGCAGATGCGGCGGACTGAAGAGGCCGGTCTGGGCGCCTGCTCCCCGGAGAATGCGTTCGATCAGATAGCAGACGCTACCCTTGGCATTGGTGCCACCTACATGAATGGAAGGAAACCCGTTTTCCTGCCAACCAAGACTCTCGAGCCGGCGAGCAAACTGCCGCAGATCGTGAGTCTTTGTGTTTCGCACATAGACCGGCTTCACTTCGTAGTTGATCAGGCTGAGTAGATAGGACTCAGCCGCTTCGGCGGTAGGAAAACGCACGCAATCTCCTTCTCAAGGAGTCGGCAGTCTATTAAGCACGAAGGAACTCGTCAATTCTTGACGTTGACAGAGGTTCTTTTCGGCCCCATGATCGCCCCATGACCGGGACTCGCGACACTACCGTTCCCTTGGCTTTTGTGGCTGTTCTCACCTTGATTCTTCTTGCCCTCGGTGCAAGTAGTCTCACCATTTTGGCGCCCCCTTTCCTCATTGGGTTTGCCGCCTACCTGCTTCTGCCCTACCGAAAACAAGTCTGGGCCTTTCGCACCCTCATCATTCTTTGTCTGATCTTCCTCTTGTGGAGTGTGCAACGTTTTGGCGCAATCCTCATCGTCCTCGGGTTTTCTCTATTCTTGGCCTATGTTCTCGATCCGGCCGTAGACTGGCTCGAGTCCAAAAGGCTGTCGCGACCGGTTGCCATCTTAGTGCTCTTAATTCCTGTGGTGGCGATCCTCGCTCTGGCGGCAGTTTTGCTGCTACCTCCTCTGGTGGGTCAACTCGGAGACCTGGTGGAGTCGATCCCGAACCTTGCGAATGACGTGCAAGAGAAAATCGCCCCGCTGCTCGAAAACCCACGCATTCAACCGTACTACGAACGCTATCAAGACCAAGTGCCGAAACTCCTTGAGTATGGGCAACAGCTAGCCAAATCAGCGGTGGGAGGCGTTTTTAACGCCACTCAAACCCTGGGAAGCCTGCTCGGCGGCCTCGTTCTCATTCCCATCATGAGCTTCTATTTCCTTCGCGACTACGATCGTGTCCGGGAAAAGAGCGAAGACTTGGTGCCGCGTCGTTATCACCGATTCTTCTCCGAGAGTCGCGAAGAACTCGACGTTCTGCTTGGTCACTGGCTCCGGGGTGCTTTTATTGTCTCCCTGATCATCGGCGTGGTCACAGGAATTGGCTTGAGCCTGCTCGGAATCCCCTACGCCCTGGTTTTAGCCGCCATGGCTGCCGTCCTCAATTTCGTACCCGTCCTGGGGTTCTGGATCAGCTTCATCGTGGCTGCGATCGTGGGGCTGGTTCACGGCGGGTGGGAAGGTCTTCTTCAAGTTAGCGCTCTCTACTTCGCTCTGAGCGTGGTCGAAGGCCAGCTTCTTTCTCCGAAGATCATTGGGGAAGCGGTGGGGCTCCACCCGGTTGCCATGTTGGTGGCTCTGATCATCTTCGCCGATGTTTTTGGTCTTCTTGGTGCTTTCCTAGCCGTTCCTCTGGCGATCATAGCGCTCATCCTGGTGAAGCAACTTCGGAACCTGTACCTCCAGTCCGATCTCTACCAAGATCGCGAAGAAGAATCTCACACCTAGCTTGAGCCGCGTCTTCTTCTGGAGAATGGAGCTGGAAAAGCTCTGAGCCGTACTCCGCCTCGCCAGAAACTACACCAAGGTCGGAACTACCAAGGGAAGCTGATTTGCGGCGGGGAGACCGCCTCTGACTTCCTTCTCGCTTTGGAGGGCGAACTGGAGGGCGCAGGAGTCTTCGGTTCTTTCATGGGTGGGCTCACGATCTCCCTCTCGATCCGTTTTGCCGCTTCCACTGCCTCGCTGGCTGCAGTCTCCTCTTTTTTCGCTTTCACCCACCGACGATAGTATTTGTTCACGGTGCGATGATTGATCGGCTCACCCTGACCGCGGTGATTGCGGAGAGCCCCGGAGAACGTCTTCGGGATGTGAAGGAGTTCGTGGATGAGAATCTCGGTTTGCTCCGCCGGGGTGAGCTTGTCAAAGTACTGAGATAGCACTTCAATGATGTACTGAGGCTGAACCTCAAGCACCTCACTCCACAGAGCCGGAAGCTCCCATATGCGAGCATAGGCGTTTGATGTGGAGCCCCAAGAGCGGCGCAAATGAACCCGGTCGGGGTCGATGTAGTCGAACTCCAAAACGCGAATGAGATCGACCATGAGCGGACGAAGTTCTTCAGCGGGTTCCGTGCGAAATCGAGCCATGCTTAAACCATAAACCGATCGCCGTCGCGCGCCAAGAGAATCGGTCCCGCGTAGCTTCGGGCGACCTCGGCAATACGTCCCCGGTCGTTGGGGAGAGGGTAAAGGTGAGTCAAAACCACCTGCTTCACCTTGGCTTCGGCAGCAAGGCGTCCGACCTCGGGGGCACTCAGATGTCCGTCTAGCGTGTGGGCCTCGTCGCCGGAGCACTCCGCAACCAGGACATCGACGTTTCGAGCAAGATCGACAAGTTCCTCACACCAGGCCGTATCTCCGGTGAAGGCAAAGCTCCGCCCTTGCTTGTCTTCGACTCGGTAGCCCATGTTTGTAATGGAGTGATTGAGCTTCAGAGCCGTGACCCGAACATCTCCAAAAGCGTGGCTCTCTTGGTGATCCAGCTCGGTCACCGCGAACCCCGGGTCGCCCCCCTTCGTCCACGAAAGGATGCCATCTCGGTACTGTTCTACAAAGTTCTCGAACCCTCGAGGGCCCACCAACTCCAAGGGACGTTTCCGATCGAAACCAGGAGTGTAGGAGCTGGCAAAGAGGAAATGCAGGAGATCGAGACTGTGGTCCGGGTGCACGTGCGTATACAAGAGCCAGTGCGTGTTCCGGAAATCAATTCCAAACTCAGCCTGACGACGAAGGGTTCCCGATCCTCCATCGATGGAGAATTGGCTCTCATGCGTTTGCACCATGAGTGAGGGAGTGGATCTCTGTGCGTTAGGGACAAGGGTGCCGGACCCAACGACAGTTAAGATCAAGTCGAGGCTCTGACCTTAACGCGCTCGCCTTTACCCACCCCGAGTTGAGCGGCGGCATTGCCCTGAGAGACGGCCACCTCAAGATGGCCCGAGCTTCCTACCAAAGCAATGGTGGTACCCAGGGAGGCATCTTCGTAGGTTTCGCTGAAGACCGAGGCTCGACGACCCCCCACCCACACTTCCAGCTCGTTACCGTAGGGGCTGAGATCGCGGGCGTGGATGTTGGTAATAAGGTTTCCGAAGTGATCGTTGTAAAGCACCTGCCCCACTAAGGTTTTCCCCTCGCGACGCGGTCGCGGAATGTGAAGACGAGCCACCTGTTGCGTGGCTTCGGCGAGCTCTAGAGGATCGGCGCCGGCCGCGAGTCTGGCCGCTACCGGAGCAAACAAATCGCGTCCATCGAAGGTCTTACTTCGGTTCGGGAGACCGGCCTTGTCTTCGTGAATACGATAGATGGCATCGGCGCCTTCAAGAAATGGGGTAAAGGCTCCGTTGTCGGGGCCAACATAGTAGTACCCGTTCGTCTTGATAATGATGGACTTCCGTAGGCCCCCCACCCCTGGATCGACGACGGCC
>JABDJR010000613.1 GCA_013003415.1 Candidatus Eiseniibacteriota bacterium
CCCCATGAGCTTCCATGGCCGACCAAGCGCGATCAACACCATAGCCTTTGGCGATACCCCCCAGGTCCATACGAAGGTTAGGAATGCCGAAACTCAGAGTCCGCGCTTCGGGGTCATGGCGCAAGTACTGAGAACCGATTCTGGCGAGGGTTTCTTCAATGGCGCCTGCCTCGGGCACCTTAGGCTTACCATCGAGAAAACCCCAAAGTCGAACCAGAGGTTCAACCGTGACATCGAAGGCGCCGTTGCTTGCGGCGTGGACCTGGGTCGCGAAGTGCAAAACCTCCGAAACCTCCGGGTGAATGGAAAGGGTCTTTGACCCGGCTTCGCGATTAATCCGGGCAACTTCGCTGGTGGTGGTCCAGTTCGACATCAGCGAGTCGACGAAGGCGAAAGCCTCTCCACCTACTTGGGCAAGTCTTGCCGCTTCCATGGTGTCGGACTCCACCACCGTAATGTGTACAGTTGTACCCATTGTGTACGATTGGAAACGTTGCAGGGTGGGAGGCTCGATTGCGGATCGCGTTCCCGCACAGCTCATGAGCGTGACAAGCACTAATAGATACGAGAAAAGGCGTCTAATTCGTCTCATGAGCTGGATGCCCTCTCTAACCTCAGATTTGCTAAAGTATGGGGTCTTTGACACGTGTTGGCGGCCTTGAGGTCGCCTTACCTAACCAGGAGGTCCTCTTTGCAGATCTCGTCTCTGCGAGTTCGACTGCACTTAGCCAGCTTATGTTTGCTTGTTTTGAGTGTCAACTCATCCGCCATCCATGCTCAAGCCAATGAGATTCCAACATCACCGCAAGACATCACACCCCTTCTCCTAGATAACAAGGTCCCCGATGTTCAGGTCGTCAATACGAACGATGAATCCGTGAGTCTTCGGGAGATCTGCGAGGGGCAAGCCACCCTTCTCATCTTCTATCGCGGCAATTGGTGACCCTACTGTGATATGCAACTGGGTCAGTTGCAAGAAATCGAAGCGGAGCTAACGGCGATGGGTGTGAAGATCGTGGCCATCGCGCCAGATAAACCCGAGTTTGTTGAGAGTACGATTGCCCGAAAAGAACTGGCTTATGAAATCTACTCCGACACCAACATGAGTGCGACTCAGGCTTTTGGCTTGGCTTGGACCATGACTCCGGAAGGGGTCGCTCAGTACAAAACGTACGGCATCGATCTTGAGGAGAGTTCGGGGGAAGACCATCACATGTTGCCCGTTCCCGCCGTCTACATTGTAGGGAAGAACGGAAAATTGGAATTCAGCTACGTGAACCCTAACCACAGCATCCGCATCAACCCAGACATTGTTTTAGCGGCGGCTAAGGTTGCGGCGAACCGAAACTTTGACTAGCAAAGGCGCCCAAGCATGAAGATCTCCTCCTTCGCCCTTTCTTTTGTAGCGTTCTTGTTGTTTAGCGCCACCCTGGTGACGCCGGCCAGCGCGGAAGAAAAGGAAAAATGGGACATTTCCGAAGCCGACCTCGGCCCAACCAAGACGCTCCGCTGGACCGTCGATGAGGGCACCTGGATGGACCTGGATGTCTCCCCGGATGGAAAGTGGATTGTCTTCGACCTCCTCGGCGACATTTACAAACTCCCCATTACCGGAGGCAAGGCTCAGGCCATCCGCACCGGGCCGGCTTACGAAGTCCAACCTCGATTCAGCCCCGACGGCTCCGAGATCGCCTTCACAAGCGATGCCGGAGGCGGAGATAACATCTGGATCATGGACAACGAGGGAGCCGAGGCGCGGCAGCTCACCAAAGAGAGCTTTCGACTTCTCAACAACCCCGTCTGGTCACCGGACGGGAAAACGATCGTAGCTCGAAAACACTTCACCTCGGGTCGCTCCCTGGGGGCGGGCGAAATGTGGATGTACGACGTCACCGCCGGGGGTAGCGGCGTGCAGCTCACCAAGAAACCCAACGATCAGAAAGATGTGAACGAACCCGAGTTTTCGGCGGACGGGAAGTATCTCTTCTACACCATCGACAGCACCCCGGGGAGCCGCTTCGAATACAACAAAGACCCGAACACCACCATTTACACCCTCCGACGCATCGACCTCACCACCGGAAAAGAAATTACTGTCGCGAATCAAGCCGGGAGTACCCTACGCCCTGAAGCGAGTCCGGACGGGAAATACCTGGCCTTTGTTCGACGTGTACGTACGAAATCGGTGCTGATGGTTCAAGACCTGGAAACCGGTTTGCAGCGTCCTGTTTATGATGGCTTAAGCCAGGACATGCAAGAGACCTGGTCTATCTTTGGGACCTACCCCGGCTTCGGTTGGACGCCCGACAGCAAGTCGGTGGTGATTTGGGCCAAGGGAAAACTCCAGCGGATCAACATCGACAGCGGAGAGGCCACACCTATCCCCTTTGAGGCCGACTTACGGGCTGAAGTGGTCGATGCTCTACGGTTCAAACAGAAGTTCGGCCAAGAAGACTTTGACGTTCATGTGGCCCGGTGGGCAACGCCATCTCCCAACGGAGACCAGGTGGTTTTCCAGGCCCTGGGATACCTCTGGATCCGCGATATTGGTGGAGGGACCCCACGACGCCTGACCAACGATACTCACTTTGAGTACTACCCCACCTGGAGCCCCGACGGGTCTCAGATCATCTACTCCACCTGGAACGACCAAACCGGCGGGCGCATCAATTCCATCTCCCTTCGCGGTGGCACCCAACGCACCCTCGTCGATGAACCGGGACATTACGCTTATCCTAGCCTGTCTAAGGACGGCCAATGGCTGCTTTACCAACGCGTGGGTGGCGATCGTTACCGGGGTCACGCCTTTACCAACGACACCGGCGTCTTCTTAAAACCCATGTCCGGCGGCGAAACCCGCAAAGTCACCACCGAGGGTAGCCGCCCCCAGTTCGATGCCGACGACGACCGTATCCTTCTCTTTAGTTGGAGCACCAAGAAGAAGACGCTCTTCAGCGTCGACTTCCTTGGAGGCAATCGCCGTGAGATTGCTACTTCCGAGCGCGCTCAGGAGATGAGCCTCTCCCCCAATGGTGAGTGGCTGGCGTTCCGTGAGCTTTGGGAAGTGTACGCGGCCCCGCGTCCTCGGACCGGGAAACCCATTGCCCTCGGCCCTAAAATGAAAAACCTGCCTGTAAAGAAGATCAGCAACATTGCGGGTGAGTATTTGAACTGGTCTGCGGATGGAACAACTCTCAACTACAGCCTTGGATCCGATCTCTTCCGAGCCGACATTCCCGGCATGTTCGATGGAAGCTCCGACCCCGATAGCATTGCCCTAAGCTGGAAAGCGCCGACGGACATCCCAAACACCAACGTCGTTTTGCGGGGCGCCAAAATTCTCACCATGGATTCTCGAGGCATCATCGAGGATGGTGCGGTGCACGTGGTGGGCAACCGTATCGTAGCCGTGGGCAAATCTGCGGACATCCGGCCCTCGGAGGCTCGGGACATTGACGTGCGCGGCAAAGTTCTTATGCCCGGCCTCGTCGACACCCACGCTCATACCGGAAGCAGCAACAACGGCCTCCAGGCTCAGCAAACCTGGTCCTTCGTGGCCAACCTCGCTTTTGGCGTGACCACCACTCACGATCCCAGCAACAACACCACCATGATTTTCGCCACCAGCGAAATGGCCAAGGCAGGAAACATTCTCGCACCACGTGTTTTCTCGACGGGCACGGTTCTCTATGGTGCGGAAGGCGACTTCAAGGCCCCCACCGAAAGCTATGAAGACGCGCTTCGTCATCTTTCGCGCCTGAAGGCCTATGG
>JABDJR010000634.1 GCA_013003415.1 Candidatus Eiseniibacteriota bacterium
ATCTACGGCATTGTGATGGGTACGACTGGGCTCGTCCTCACCCTCACCTGCCTCGCGTTCCTGGCCTATGATCAACAGTCCATCAAGCACGGCCTTGTAGAGGACGTGACGACAGTAAGCCGCATTCTTGGCTCGAACATGGCTGCGGCTTTGGTCTTTTCTGATGAGATCGACGCTCGGGAGACACTTCAGTCTCTGGTTGCGGAAGATAACGTAATTGCCGCCGGAGTCTATGACCTCAACGGAGACCTTTTCGCTGCCTACAACACGGACCAAGCCCTTGTTCCAGACGAGGTCGACTTAACGACCGAGGGACACACATTCTCAAGCACGGCTCTCCGCGTCTTTCATCCTGTCGTTTTCGATAATCAGATTGTCGGTAGTGTTTACCTGGAGGCCAATCTCCACGATGTAACCACCCGCCGGGCTCGCTTTCTTCAAATTGCCGCTCTAGTGCTTCTCGGAGGCATCGGGGTTGCAGGCTTGCTGACGGCTTGGCTGCAACGCATCATCACACGCCCCATTCGGGAACTTTCCGACCTCGCTTGGAACATCAGAGAACATCGAGACTACACTTCCCGAGCAAGGGTTTTCAGCGATGATGAACTCGGGGCTCTCGGAAACCGTTTTAATGACATGCTTGAAGAAATCGAGTTCCGCGATCGGGCCCTTATCTCCGCTCATGACGAGCTTGAGGATCGTGTGCGTGAGCGAACGGCTCAGCTTGAAGAATCTAAGGAAGAGGCCGAAAAGGCCACCAAGCGGGCTGAGGCAGCATCCCAAGCCAAGAGTGAGTTCCTAGCGAATATGTCCCACGAACTGCGAACCCCCATGCACGGCATTCTCAGTTTTGCTGCCTTGGGCGAGCAGAAAGTCGACACTGGGTCCAAAGAAAAGATCCGCACCTACTTTTCCAGGATCAATCAAAGTGGCGCTCGCTTGCTGAACTTACTCAACGATTTGCTCGATTTAGCAAAGCTTGAATCGGGTCGACGGGACTTGCAAGTGAAACCAATTACCATGGGTGAGCTTGTCCGATCTTCCATTGATGAGTTTGGCTCCCTCTTTAGTGGTCGTGAACTCGGAATTTCGATTTCCGGAGAGGTGGATTCCATCGTGCTTGGGGACCAAATCGCGCTGATGCAAGTGCTGCGCAATATCCTCGGCAATGCCCTGAAGTTCTCCCCGGAAGGTTCTGAGATCAACGTTGTCATTTCGAAAGACAACGGCGTGGTTCGCGTCTCCCTCAGTGACCGCGGCCCAGGGATCCCCCCAGAGGAGACTGAAGCCATCTTCTCGAAGTTTGTTCAGTCTAAGATCACCAAGACGGGCGCGGGTGGAACCGGATTAGGTCTAGCCATTTGCCGCGAAATCCTGGAACATCATGAGGGTAAAATTTGGGCAGAGAATCGTGAAGGTGGTGGTGCCGTCTTTACTTTCGAACTTCCGGATCACACCGAGGCGTTAGCACTACTTCCAAAAGAAGACGCCGCCTAGACTTTTTCGAAACGCTATCCAAAGCAAGTTCCGTTAGAACTGAGTTGATGGTGCGAGATTTCTTGAGAACCTGTCTTTCCATAGACTTGAAACCTTCTAGCACGCAAGCCGGTCGCTTGCCCCTCTATGTGAGTGCAGCCCTACTCCTTCTATTCTCCCTTGGATGCGGAGGCGCAAGCCCTCAACCTGCATCTGGAGTCGCAACATCTTCAGGGACGAACAAAGACAAGCCGCATGTCCAAGACCGAGATGACATCTTCTATGCCCTCATGGACCAGTTCGCCGACTGGAAGGGAACGCGCTATCAATACGGTGGTCAGTCAAGAAACGGTGTGGACTGCTCCGGATTCGTCCAGCTAACTTACAAGCACCAGTTTGGAGTCAACCTTCCACGCACCACCAAACTCCAAGCCAGGCTAGGCCCTGAGGTTTCTCGAAAGAAGTTACAAGTCGGGGATCTTGTCTTCTTTCAGACTGGAATTCATGTTCGCCATGTGGGGATGTATCTGGGGAATCAACAGTTTCTGCATGCTTCCAGCTCAAAAGGGGTCACGATTTCTCGGATGGACACAGCCTACTGGTCTCAACGTTTCTGGAAAGCGACGCGTCCCCTCAGTTAGGCCACGCTCCGCTCATCGATCTGCGCCTCGCTAGTCGCTCCTAGGCGCAGCTAATTGAGAATCACAAACTGTCGCGTTTCCGGACCCTGATCCGTTACCAACCTCAGGAAGTACGTTCCCAGAGGCAAGGTCCGACCTCGCTGATCGGTGGGCTGCCAAAGCAACGAACGAGAGCCGGCTACGGGAGCGGTTCCAAATGGAAACGCGACAACCCGTCCCAAGACATCATGCACGCTCACGGTGCCTTGGGTATCTACAGGCAGATTCAGCTGAAGACGCGTTGCACTGCGTACCGGATTCGGGGCGGGCATCAGCAACTGGGGAACGGTCGCCTGAGGGGCTTCCTCGGTTCCTGCCGGATAGCTGTTGATGACAAAATCGTCGAGGTAAATATTGGAAGTTCCGAACTGGTTATAGATGTCGGCGGCAAAACTCCCCGCGGTTCCCTGTAGCAAGGGTTCGGTGTCGACGACATCGACGTTCCAAAGGGCAGGTTCCGGGTTGCCCTCCTCCCACACCTTCGCCTGGAGTTGTGTTGTCGCCGGGTCTATCTGGGTCACCCGAAAGCGAACTCGATAGCGAACGTTATTCTGTAGACCGCCAACAATCGGGTTGTAGGCAGTTGCAAATTGCGTCTCGACGCCGTTTATTTCGCGCCATATTCCAAGATCATCCGGCCAACCCCATCCACCTTTGAGGAAGACGGCATATCCTTGGCCATAGGGGACATACTCCTGTAAGGAACCTCCGTTTTGTCGGCAGTAGATGCCGATGCCTTGCGAGTCCACATCCTCGAATTCAAGGGTCATGAGCATGTCCACATCGACTTCCGAGAATCCGGGTAGGAGCATGCGCGCCACTTGTACGGTTTGTCCGTTCAGCCGCGCGCGATTGTTTTGAATGTCCCAATCCGTCACATAAGCCGAACCCTGAACCCATGGGCTGGGCCATGCCGCGCCATTCGTCCCGGTGAAATCTTCTAAGTAGGGAAGCGCCTCAACAGGTCGCGGGGTCATCGTCATGACAGCCAACAATAGGAGGGGAAGGAATTGAAGACGCATTGGGACTCCTTCAGTGTGGGTCAAAACCCGATCAGGCAGACACAGCCAACGTTCTGCTCAAGTGGGCAGAATTATCGACATTGTACAGCAAGAAAAGGGCCAAGACTTAAGACTAGGACTCGGTGGTTTGGCGGACGGTCACGTCGAGGCTGTCCGGGCTTCCGAGCGTCACCGCGGTGGTCACCTCGGAACTCACGGTGTAGCCAGCCTCAAGAATTGCCTCTCGGCACAAATTCATGAGGGCGGTTGGAACAGAGGCCACCGGCTGCTTTTTGTGCGTATCGATCCAGTAATGTACCTGCAGGGTGACGAAGTTTGCCGACAGCTCTTTGATGATTACGCCGACACTCGGTGCTTCGAGCACAAGACCGGATTTGCGCACTGTTTTTTCGAGCAAATCTCGGGCTTTGCCAATGTCGTCCCGATAGTCCAGCCCCATGGTGAACGCGAATCTTCTGTAGCCATCCTTCGTATAGTTCACGAGTGGGTTGCTAAAAATTTGAAAACTCGGAATGAAGATGTCGCGCCCATCTGCGGCTCGGATATGCGTGTGACGAAGGGAAATACTTTCCACCTTCCCCTGATGCCCGCTTGATTCAATCAGATCTCCTACCCTAAAAGTGTGGTCCATCAAAAGAGAAAACCCGGCGAGGAAGTTTTCTAGAATTCCCTTGAAGGCGAATCCAAGAACGACCGCAGTCATACCCCCACCAGCGAGCACGCTCGCCCCCATACCCTCAAAACCCATCACCACCAGTGCGGCCGACACCCCGAGGAGAACAAAGACCCATTTGATGACCCGGCTAAAGAAGAGGTGATTAATGGGCGGGACATTGGATTCACGAAGCACGCGGAGGACAGCCGCGGAGAGGATGCGTCCCAGCACCGTCAGGGCGAAGAAAACGAGAATGCCGTACACAATCCTCGGCGCCAGCTTCAAAAAGCTGTCCCAGTCTGCCCGAATTGTCTCAAGAATGATGTCCATCGATCCCCTCCTTCACCGGATGTGTCCGCCGCATTCTAGGGGGAGCCGACAACCTTGTAAAACCTCACCTTAATCCCAAGGGATTTTGCCTTTTAGGGGAATAGACCGTCGACTAGTGGGGGTAATCGAGGCATGAGTGATCGCCGGTCGGAGCTCCATAGGGCCCTACGAGCGCTGATGATGGTTTTTGTAACCTCCCAGCTTCTGGCAATCCCCATTATGCCTCGGCCATCCACTGTGCTTGCAGTAGGTCAAGAATCGGAGATTCTCTCATCGTGCTCTCCGGAGACCTCCTGCGGCGTGTTGCCCCCTACCTGTCAGGGCAACGAAGGAGCCGCCGAGCAAATCAACTCCCGTGCCCCCGAGGGCACGGATGGCCTACGGTCCCAGGGCGGCACCATTCCAGCTTCAGCCTGTGGGCCATCTTCATCTTGCGAGACATCTTCGGCTTGCATGCCATCTTCGGCCTGCGAAACCATGCCCGGTTGCCCCATTTGGTGCAGCACCCCATTTTTGGACGACAATCACGCTCCAGTTTTGCCCCTTCGGGCTTTAGTTCAATTCAATTACTCCAATTTGATCTCTCCCCTAGAATCTGCGGCTCTCGACCCGCAATCTCCCCCTCCGAAGTCTGCAATCTCCTTTACCTAGTTCAAGTTTTTTACTAGATTCTTCTGAATCAAGGAGATTGATATGAAACGCCTCGTACTGTTAGTTGCCGTCCTCGCCGTGATTGGAGCCGGAGTTGGCCTTGGAACCTCGAGTCCCGAAGTTGCAAATGCCAACATCGAAGTTTGCGATCCGGGGAACTGCGATCCCAGCGATTGCAAGCCTACGGACTGCACGCCGGCAGCCAAAGCAGCATGCAAGATGGCATGTTCCAATTAGATCGACGCGGTTAACTGTTGTAAGTTGACCCGCGAAGAACTTGGGGCGCGTTCCTTTTGGAGCGCGCCCCTTTTTTTGAACCCACCGAGTCCCCTATACACCACAGAATCTGCTTGGATCGCCTTCCGGTTTGTGCTTAAATTCGGTCCGACCGAGACATGTCGTCTCAAACGTTTCCCCAAAAAGGAGGGTGCCCATGACTGCCATTCAACTTTCCCACGCCGTCGTTACGGACCTCCTTGCTCCTCTCGCAAAGGCATTCCAGAACTAGGGTTTCCCCCTTCGTCAAACGCGACGTTGTTCTGAACCAACCCTTCGCCCGCAAGTGCAAGACTGGTCTGTGGCGTAGTCTGTCTATACCACGGAAGGTAGACCCTTGAATTCCCTAGAGAAATGGGGCTGGAACGCCTCGCTGGCGGCTGATTTTGCTGCCAACTGTAGTAACGAGTGGATCCCCGCTCGAGTTTTAGTTGAATACCGCGAGCTTTACGATGTGTGGACCGAGCTTGGTGAGTTAAAGGCTCGCATTTCAGGCCGCATGCGGTACATGCAAACCGATACCTCGGAAGCGCCCACGGTTGGCGACTGGGTTGCCCTTGAGCCGCGGACCGATGAAGGCACGGGCACGATTCACCGTCTCTCCCCTCGCGAAACCGCCCTTGTTCGGAAGGAAGCCGGGGAAAGAACACGAGCCCAGGTTCTCGCGGCCAACGTCAACACGGCGTTTCTGCTCACCTCGCCAAACCAAGACTTCAACGAGCGACGGATGGAGCGCTTCTTGTCTTTGGTTTATGAAAGCGGAGCGACTCCGGTGCTGCTCGTGAACAAAGCCGACCTAACCGAAGAATTAGACGCTTGGCTGCTACGAGCTTCCGAGGGCGCCCCCGGTGTTCCAGTGCACGGCATTAGTGCGTTGCAGGGAGACGGGATCGCCGAGCTTGAACCGTATTTGCAAGCTGGCCAAACCATTGTTCTGTTGGGATCTTCCGGCGTGGGGAAATCCACGCTCACGAACCGCTTGGTTGGCGATCAGCTTCTCGATACCGGTGGTATCCGGGAGGATGACGCCCGAGGCCGGCACACCACGAGTCATCGTCAAATGGTCCAACTCCCAAGCGGAGCTCTGCTCATTGATAC
>JABDJR010000638.1 GCA_013003415.1 Candidatus Eiseniibacteriota bacterium
GAGGTACGGAGCCCACTCGAACGATCGATGTCGCTGTCACACCGGCTACGCAGACGGTACGTATCGGACAGACCTTTCAGTTTACGGCCACGGTCACGATTACTCCTGAGGATCCGTCCACGAGTCAGAACGTAACCTGGAGCGTCGAAGAGGCCGGTCAAGGAACCATCAGCGCTTCCGGGCTCTACACCCCGCCGGCCAGTGAGACCGCTTCGCCCATGGCAACGGTTCGTGCCACCTCGGTGGCTGACAACCGAGAGAGCGCCACCGCGGTCATTACGATCCCCACCGCGGCAGATATCGTGGCCTTGGGATGGTCCGCTTTCGAGGCTGGCGAATTCAGCAAAGCGGCCTCGGAATTCGAAGACGCTCTCCTCGCGGTTTCGGGGCTTGAAGAAGCCTTGGTGGGTAGGGGCTGGGCTGCCTACCGCCAGAACCAATCCGCAGCTGCGGCAGCGGATTTCGACGGGGCGCTTGCCCAGAACCCGGCATCCAATGATGCGAGGGCGGGAGCGGTTCTCGTGGCGGCCTCTGAGAACCGACCAGGGGATCTCGTGCCCTTAGGATTAGTTCTTTTGGCCAGCAACCCGGACTACACTTTTTCTCACGATGTTTCGGTAAGCGCATCGGACATCCGATGGCTGGTGGCCCAGGCGGCTCTAGATATCGGTGACTTTCCTGAGGTGGTTCGCCAGCTCGATAGCCTTTCGCCCGGCCATGGCCTCGATCCCGAGAGTGCGGATTTCGTTCAGAGGGCCCTGGAGATCCTAGAATCTCTTAGAGATTCGGTTTAGGTCCAAACCCCTTGTGGGCATTGGCCGGCCTCTGGTAAATTTTTCGGCCGGGTTTCTGACCCCCTTTGCTTGAGTGCCTGATCCCTCGTTGAGTGACTAGGCCTGGGGAACCGACGCTTGGGGGATCGTTCAATGGTAGGACACACGGCTCTGACCCGTGGAATTTGGGTTCGAATCCCAATCCCCCAGCCAGTCGCGTGGCAGATTTGGCCCGTTCGTCTAGTGGTTAGGACGCCAGGTTCTCATCCTGGTAACAGGGGTTCGATTCCCCTACGGGCTACCAAAATGGGGAGGGCGTTATAAAAACGCTCTCCTTTTTCTTTTGAAACCGGTGAATCGCGTACAATCCCCCTGAAGGGTTAGCCCAAAAGGACCGATCATTTGACCTAGGGAACTAGGCCGTGAGCGGTCGAAAGGGAAAGGCAATAGGGATGATTCCGAAGAATCAGACAGATCAAGTTTTAGAAGATCTTCTAGCGGCGTGGGGATTGAACGCGGGCTTTGTGGTGGACCTGTACGAAAGTTATCGACAGGACCCTCAGTCGGTCGAAGAGCAGTGGCAGCTGTACTTCAATGCGCTGGAGCGTGGTGAGCCTGCACCCCAATTCCCGGCCTCCCAAAGTTCCTCCGCCCCGGAGTCTGCTCCGGCTCCGGTCGTGAGCTTGCCTCCCGCTTCGGCTAAAGAAAGCAACGGGGGAGGTCAGGTCAAATCGCAACCGGCGGTGACTCCTCCACCAACTCAAGAAGACACCCTCGTGCCTTTGCGGGGTGGCAGTGCGCTGATTGTGAAGAACATGGAGGCGAGTCGCCAAGTCCCCACGGCAACGTCTTATCGCACGATGCCGGTGAAGCTTCTTGAGGAAAATCGTCGGCTCATCAACGAGCATTTCAAAGTTGCAGGCCGAGGCAAGATTTCCTTCACCCACCTGATCGGTTGGGCGGTCGTTCAGGCGCTAAAGACCAACGCGCGCATCAATCACAGTTTCGCGGTTGTCGATGAAAAGCCTCACCGGGTGGAACACCCACACATCAACCTCGGGGTTGCGGTCGATTTGGAAAAGCGCGACGGAACCCGCACGCTTTTGGTGCCCAATATCCGGTCCGTGGACCAACTGAATTTTGCCGAGTTTGTCGACGCCTTCAATCTTACTATTCGGCGCGCACGCACGGGCAAACTCCAGCCGGAAGATTTTCAAGGCACAACCATCAGCCTCACCAATCCGGGAACCGTAGGGACCACCTCTTCCGTGCCACGCCTCATGCCGGGGCAGGGAGCGATCATTGCCACCGGCGCCATCGACTACCCGGCCGAGAACCGAGCCATGGCGCAGGAGATCCTTTCGCAACTGGGCATCAGCCGACGCATGACCATTTCGTGCACCTACGACCACCGCATTGTTCAAGGAGCGGAGTCGGGACAATTCCTGGCTGAGGTCGAAGCTCTCATGAAGGGCAAAGACGACTTCTACGACAAGATCTTCTCGGATCTCAATCTGCCTTACCGTCCCGTGTATTGGATGCCCGACTACAATCCCGGGACTCTTGGTGGAGGAGGGGGCAACCTCCAGGCGATTGCCAAACAGGCCAAGGT
>JABDJR010000678.1 GCA_013003415.1 Candidatus Eiseniibacteriota bacterium
TCCCCCAACCCTGTTCATGGCTTTGAATGGTACCGACCTGACGTACGTGAATCCGTTTATGGCGGATCTGGGAACCATGCTCACAAAAGCGCGTCGCTACGACCGCGCCTCACAGATCTTCTTTCACCTGACGCAACTCTGCAAAGACTGCCACGATGCAAAGATGCAGTTTGGGTACGTACTGGCGGCCGATGAACAGTTTGACAAGGCCATTCCAGTCCTAGGCGACTATCTTCGCGCCGTTCCCGACAATCACCAGATGAGGTTTGTGTACGCTTTTGCTTGTAGCAAAGAAGGAAAGATCGACGTTGCGAAAGCCGAGTTGCAGCGGGTTCTCAACGCGGTGCCCGATCACCAACAGGCCAAAGCACTACTCAGCTCTTTACCCTAAGCCCGCGCGTCAGCCTGTGGCTCTAAGCAGCTTTCCGTAGCTCTTCGGCGGTGGGTAGGGAAACCGTGAACGAGGTCGTTACGCCCGGAGAGGAATCTACGGAGATCTCTCCATTCATGGCTTCGATCATGGCCTTGCTAAGGGCCAGGCTCAGGCCTTGCCTTCCACCATGGGCCTTCGGCTCTTCCACACACAAGGGGTCGAATACATGCGGCAAATAGCTCGGAGAGATCCCCGGGCCCTGATCGGTTACAGAAAACTGCGCTTTGCTCGACGTCTGCTGCAGCGCAATCTCAACCTGGCCCGATGCAGGACTGTAACGAACCGCGTTGTCCAACAGAGTTGAAGAGACCGTGGACAAATAGGACCGACTCCCTAGGACACGAATAGATGAGCAGCCCTGAAGATTGATTTTGAGTTTGCAATCAGGGTTTTTTGCCTGAATCGCCTCGGCCTCGTTCTCCACAATCTCAACCAACTCAAGTTCCTCGGGTTGTATTTCGACCTGCCCAAGTTTGAGAGCGCTCCAAAGGGAAACTCTCTCTAAAAGCCCTGAAAGATCTTTGGCGCTGTCCAAGATCATCTTGCCCATCATCTTGCGCTCGTCTTCATCCATGGGCGAGTTGGCCATGAGAAGTTCCGCCGGAGCCATGATACTCGTGAGAGGGGTTTTGGTGTCGTGGTTGAGCAGGTCCAGAAAACCCATCTTGAGTTCATTGACCTCTTCAACCGATTTCAGCCGGATATAGACACGGACTTTTGCCAAAAACTCATCGAGGTTGAAGGGCTTGGTTACATAGTCGTCCGCTCCCGCCTTGTACCCCTGCAGGCGCTCTTCCACCATGGCTTTCGCGGATACAAGCATGATCTTGAGATGCTTCAGTCCGTCCGTTGCACGGAGCTGTTCGCAAACCTCATACCCATTCATGCCCGGCATCATGATATCCAGGAGAACAAGGTCGGGTTGAAACTCTTTTGCCGCCTCAAGAACTGCATCACCACGCTCGAGCTGGAGTAGGTTGTACTCATCACCAAGCAGCTCTTCTATGACGGCCAAGTTCATGGGGTCATCATCAACCGCTAAAATCCGTGCTTTGACCATAAGGGAGACCTCTGAATATTTAGGACCAGTTAAATAGGAGTTCGGCTAATCCCATAGGTTATCGGTATGTCCCGGCTAGGGCTTTAGTTCCCTCCCGGCAACAGATTACGGCTAAATGGCGCCCCAAAACCCGCCGATAACCACAGGGAATTGAGATCAGGACTTCTGGTTCTCGCTGTTTAGTTCACTGTTAAAGGCCTGGCTATGAAACCCATTATCCAAACTCGCTCTCTCCTGTTTGGTGAATCGGACTGGCTCTCCCAACGAATGTCTATTCTTGTTGGAGGCTTGCTCTTGCTTTCACTGTCCTCCGTTCCGGCTGTGTCGGACGATCTGGACCTCACCGAACTTAGTCTCGACGAACTCGCAGAAATTGAGGTCACCTCAGTTTCCAAAAAGGGCGAACGTCTATGGCAAACCGCTGCCGCGGCTCATGTCATCACGCAAGATGACATCAGAAGATCGGGACACACCTCTATTCCCGAGCTCCTTAGAACCGTGCCCGGAATGCATGTGGCCCAAATTGATGCCAATAGCTATGCGGTGAGCGCAAGAGGCTTCAACGGTCGCTTCGCCACGAAAATGCTCGTCATGGTCGACGGCCTGAGCGTCTACTCACCGTTCTTCTCCGGTGTCTTTTGGGAGGAAATAAACCTTAGCCTCGACACCATCGAGAGAATCGAAGTCATCCGGGGTCCCGGAGCCACAGTTTGGGGTGCCAACGCGGTGAACGGCGTCGTCAACATCATCACGAAGCACGCTGAAGACAGCCACCGTGCTCGGATTGAGACGGGTGCCGGCAATGACAAGATAGGGTTCGGGTCCTTGGGTTTCGGATCGGAACTTTTAAGTAACACCTATTATCGAATCGATATGAACGGGCAGCTTCACGACAGTTTCAATAGCCCCCTCCAGGCGGGCTACAATGATGAGTGGGGGTTCGCCAACGGATCTTTCCGACTCGACCGCACTCACTCCGCTTCCAACTCGCTCATGATGACGGGCGGTTACTCACGCAGTTCTTTTCACAGAAACTTGCAGGCGATCGAGTCTCTGACCCCCCCCTATACTTTTGCTCCTCAGTTTGAGTCTTACGCTAACACCGCTTATTTGCTGGGGCGCTGGGACCATACATCGTCAACGACATCCGATTTCTCGGTGAACGCGTCGATTCGCAACCACGAGACGGAAGAGATTTGGACCAAGATTAAAACCACTCAAACTGACCTTGAGTTTCGCCATCGCTTTGCTGGTGGGGATCGTCACGAAATCGTCTACGGTGTGGGTGCCCGCTTTATTGACGTCTCGGCTTCGCCATCTTTCACCTTTTCCTTGGACCGCAACGATGAAACGGTTGAAACTTTTAGCGCATTCGTCCAAGACGAGATCCAGTTTCACGAGCGCTTTGGCATTACCGTAGGCACCAAGCTCGAGCACAACAGCTTTACCGACTTTGAGTGGCAGCCAAGCTTCCGATTCGCTTGGACACCCACCGAGAAACAGGTGTACTGGGGCGCGGTTTCCAGAGCCGTACGCACCCCTTCCCGGGTTGAGAACAGCGGCAACATGGCGGTGGGAGTCATTCCGGCTGATTCTTTTGGACCCGGTCAACCCACAACGCTCTACGTCTGGGAAGGTCAGGAATCCTTCGAGAGCGAGGACCTCCTCGCCTACGAGCTGGGTACGCGTCACCGTCTTGGGGACTGGCTTTCCCTCGACGCCGCAGCCTATTACAACGTATATGAAAACTTGGGCAGCTTAGAGTTCATGGATCCGGAAGTTACCCAAGCAGCCGCAGAAACCTATGTTCGTCTGCCTCTGGCCCAAGTCAACGGCAATGCGGGCACCTCACTGGGTTTCGAAATCGCAGCCGACGCTCATCTTCATCGGTCCTGGCGAGTTCGCGCGGGGTACACCTTTACCGAACTCAACCTCGATTTCGAATTCAGCGGCGGCGACGGCCTTGGGAACGCCTCCGGGGGAACCCCGACCCATACGGGTTTTGTCCAGTCAATGGTTACGCTGCCGAAACAATGGACTGCAGATTGGACCCTGCGCTATGTCGATCGACTCAATTTAAACAACCCGGACCCCTCCAAGGACGGCGTAGCGAGCTATGTGGAGCTGAACGCTGTGGTTACGCACAGGTTCAATAGCTGGCTAAGCATGATGATTGGTGGCAACAACCTACTCAACGAGCATCATGAAGAGTTCTATCCCGAGTTCTTTGGCGGACCATCCCTCACCGAAATCGGGCGGAGCGGCTACGTCGGGGCGCGACTGACTTTCTAGGAAACTGACAACTTGAAGCAACGGCACTTCAACATTCATAGCATTCGATTGCGGCAAGTCCTTTTAGGACCGTTGCTCGTGATGGTGTGTGCTCTGGGAGTTGGAGTCCCGTCGGTGGGAGCTGAATCTTCTCCCACGGAGCATGAAGTTAAGGCAGCGTTCATCTTCTATTTCGCGAAGTTCACGAGCTGGCCAGACTCCACCTTCAAGAACCCAAAAGATCCTTTTGTCATTGGCTACTTCGGGGAAGACCCGGTGGTGCCGGCGCTTTTGAACCTAATTGATGGCAAATCTGTTGCCCAGCATCCTTTTGAGCTGCGTAAAATCAACGCAGACTCAGAGCTTTCTGACCTAAACATCCTCTACATCAGCCCCTCAAAGCGAAAGCTAGCCGATGAGGTCCTCGACTCCGTGCAGGGGACGAGTATCCTGACCATCAGTGCCATGGAGGGCTTTATCCCAAGCGGGGGAATCGTCAACTTCTTCATTCGAAACAACCGCGTTCGCTTCGACGTGAACGTGGAGGGCGGAAAGGAAGCCGGGCTGGAGTTTAGGTCCAAACTTCTGCGAATCGCTGCAAACACGGAGAGGAGCGAGTAGGTGATCAAACGCTCGAGCACCAAATTCTCCATCCGCGACAAGATCTACGGCATTGTGATGGGGACCACTG
>JABDJR010000686.1 GCA_013003415.1 Candidatus Eiseniibacteriota bacterium
CCATAGACGCGGGCGTAGTAGTAGCCCATTCCGATGCCCTGGAGGGAAACCACCTCGATGTCGCCACTTCCGGTTGAGGAGCCAAGAGGCGTACCAACGATGTTCTGCAGCTCAAGCTGCAAGTCGCCGTTGGCATCTTGGAAGTCAATTTGAATCTCGTTCGTGAAACCGCCGGTGGCCGGCATGTAGAAACGGAAGTAGTCATCGTTCGTGGATTGATGCACGGAAAGGGCATCAACCGTCATGATGGGGCCTACCGGCCCTAGGTTCGGACTGTTGGGACCGCCTTCGGGGCGGCCATCGACGGTGGCAGTATCGACGTTGGGTTCGAAACGATCGGGAATGCCACCCGTGGGGGTGCCGATCGTGACTTGGATCCTGGCTGTATTGTTTGTTTCGTCGGATTCCACCATGTTGTTTTGCGGATCGACCATGGACTCAAGCCAGTAGATGCCATCAGGCACATCGGTAATATCAATCCACTGTCCGTCGAGACCCTTGCTGTAGATATCGGCCCAACCAATAGAAAGCCCCTGGGTGGCGGTGCCGCAACTATTGAACTCGCCGCCCGGCGGGTGACCAGGGAGACTGCTGTCGTAAACCGACAGATCGAGAAGACAGAAACTTGTCTTTTCCCCTTCAGCCACGATGTTCCCTACACCGAACCCGGGAAGGATTTCTCGGAGACGGAAAGAAGACCAGTGCTCTACATGAATGTGGCCGTGGGTCGGATGGTAAAGGAAGTATCCTGCGGGTTGATCGTAGAAAGAGTTGTCTTGTCGGTAAATGCGCTGGCGAACTTCTTGGGTCGGCGGTGAGCCACCCGGATCCACACCGTAGAGATGGAGCTTTCCGGCGCCAATGTTTGCTGTGGTGTTGGACAAACGAAGATGGGTTCGTCCTGGCTCAATGTTCGTCACGATATCGTTATCGTACAGAGAAGACTCAAGCGCAATAATATCGGGCAGAAGATCGGGGTTGAGCCCAGGCGGTGCATGGGTCGTATCGACCTTGACTGTATAGCTCCCTTCTCCTCCCAAAGGACTGTCCACAACAATCAGGTAACTACCGGGGCTAAGGTACGCATCTTCGATGCGGGACTGACCATTGACACAGGTGGTGTCGTCGTCGTTGCACGTAATCTCAGTTTGTCCCAGGCTGAGCAGCGCAATCTTGGTATCGATGTCGCCGGGGTCGCAGTTGGTCCAAGCATCGAGATAGACCGATTCCGTGAGGTCGATTTGATACCACACGTCGGCTCCACTGGAGCTTCCGCCCAACTCGCAGGCCACAAGAATGTTGTCGCAGGAATCCACGGTGGTGGAAGTGTGGCTAAAGGGAAGACTCGTGATTTGCGTGGCGGTTGAAGCGTCGGAGCCGAAACAGGGAGCCCCAAGGTTGACCCAATTGACGTTCAATTCGTAAGGGCCTTCCGAACCGCTGTAGCCATCGACCACAATGTAGTAGGTGCCTGGGCTCAGGACTAAGTTTTCGATTTTGGATTGGTAGTTGGGGAAGCCACAATCAGCAGCATCATCGTTACAGCCCACGATATTGAGTGAGCTATCGAATACCCCTAGTCGCGTGTCGTAAGAAGGTGGTCCAACATCGGCGCAGGTGGTCCATGTAGTCAGATCAACGTTTTCAACGAAGGTCACGACATACCATGCGTCCTCCGAGGTGTCCGCTCCCCCGCTTAGGCAGGAACTAAACAGCGCATTGTTGCCCAATCCGGTTGTGTTGCCGCTGTCGACGTAACCACTACTACCAATCACGGTGGCGGTGCTGGAATCGGAACCACCCTGAAGGTTGTAGTCGCGAGTCATAAGACCCGAGGCACGAGCCGATTCATACTCCGCTTTAGCCTCGCGCCAGAGCTCTGGAGAATAGGATTCCCCTTTAGCTTTAGCATCGTGAATTTTTTGAAGAACCGTCGAACCCTTTTTGTGGGGCAACTCAGCGAGGCTGAAGGCGGCTCCAAAGGAGATAGCGGCAAAAAGTGTAAGAACTACGACCAAGCGACGAGACATGAGGCCCCCTAAAGCACGTACTCATGCGGCGAGATACGTTCCCATTCCTGAGATATGACTATGTGCCCCTTCTCCCCCAGAGCGGCACAACTCTGTCCCCGAACCATCTAACAGAATAGCATACGGGCGCGGCGTCCTCTACCACTCCAAACCCATACTAGGCTGAGCCTTAAGACCGTCGTGAGAACATTGCGAACGGCCTATTTCTCTTGGGTAATTTCTTTGAATTCGAGCTTCATCAAACCCCAGGAACGTGGTTGAACCGGAGTCGGCTCCTCCGCGAATTGAACCGTGACGTCCTTACCTCGACCTGAAGCACCGTGCCAAGCGAGCGTGGGGTTTCCGAAACTAGAAAACGCCCAAATCAAGTTAATGGGATTCCCGAGCTGGTAGTTCTCGAAGTTATATCCCTCAGCCGTAATCAGCGGCCGCGTGAAAACACGCTCAATGGTGCTTCCGGTGATGGTTGAGCTGACTAGATTCAGATCTTGGGTGGTATGGGGAACACCGGGGTCTCCTACTGCTACCAGATTGCGCTCGTGAGTGGTGTGCCCACCGGACAGCTCCGTAACAATGGCATAGCCTTGCATGGTGTTGGTGTTGAAACCAAACCCGAACCAGCGGTCGGCCGGACCCCGCATGGTGATCGTAACCACGTTGGTTCCCGCGTTGATCTCCACATCCAACTCCATGGGCAGAGAAGAGGGAGCTACGAGAGAAGCGCTAAATATCTGGGCAAAACACGGCGCGGCGATAAGACTCAGGGCGAATACAGCGGCCAAAAACACAGATTGTTTGGCAGCCCAACCCTGGCGGGTTAGCAG
>JABDJR010000703.1 GCA_013003415.1 Candidatus Eiseniibacteriota bacterium
GTATCGATTTGTGCCTAAAGCGAGCCGGGAGATGCTGGCTTGTTAGTTCCCCATACTCGTCTTGATTTTGCCCCAAGTAGACTCTGAAGTTGGCACCCCCTCATCGACACATGGATTAAAGCCTGGCGTTTGATAGCCAACGATTCCGCCCGGCGACGTCAGCTCTGATCGTTCACCATTGCAATCCCAAACTACGATCGCGGTCTCCCCTTCAAGATAGTTCGGCGTAACTGCGAATTCAGCCGGCCCACCGTATGCGTAGAGGTATATCGAACCCGCAATTGCATGCACGCCGTCCTCGCCAACCACATTGTTCTGGCAGTCATCCCAAACAAACCGCACGCCGCCTTCGTTGTCTAACAGCTGCGTGGTGCTACTCCCAAAACAATCGTAGAATCCGAAGAATCCGAAACCTTGCGCATCTGAGAGCGGAGAGATGCCAAAACTAACCTCCGAAATGCCTACTCCAGGATCGGCTTGAGCCACCACGAGCCAAGGACGATAGAAGCCGGGCGTATCCGGAAAGTCAGTCGAGAAATCGGCACAGGTCTTTCTAGGGCTTTCGCTCAACGGCCCAAAAGCATTGCAGCAAGTCGACGGCTGCGCCTTATCACACCAACTCGAAATATGGAGCGCAACCTTGGCGTTGTCTTGGGTTCCGGCGTGAGCTGCCAGGCCCGAAAAGCTGAACAAAAGCACGGAAAGGAAGAGCGTCTTCAGCATCATGGGATACCTCCTTAAAGCTCACCCACAACATAGCACAAACGAAAAAGGCCCCGCCAAAACTGGCGGGGCTTTTTCCCTAACTTCTGTACCGAAGCGACTTAGGCTTGTTGCGTCTGCGGCTTCACCACCTCGACGGTTTCCCGCTCGAGGAAAGGCATCAGCTCCGACTCTTCCGGCACAACCCGAAGCTTCCGGTAACGAGCCAAGCCCGTTCCCGCAGGAATCAAGTTACCAATGGTCACGTTCTCTTTGAGACCGCGGAGGTAATCGATACTGCCTCGGATGGATGCCTCGGTAAGGATGCGCGTGGTCTCCTGGAAGGAAGCGGCCGAGATGAACGACTGAGTCGACAACGACGCCTTCGTGATACCCAACAAGAGGGGCACGTAGGTTGCCGGCTGTCCACCGTCGCGCTCAATGCGATCGTTCTCTTGGCGAAGCACAACTTTGTCGACCTGGTCACCTTCGAGAAACATCATCGAGTCGCCGGGATCTTCGATCCGGACCTTCTGCAACATCTGACGCACAACCACCTCAATGTGCTTGTCGTCGATACGCACGCCCTGGAGACGGTAAACCTCCTGGATTTCCTCGACCAAGTATTCCTGCACCTCCTTGATACCTTTAATACGAAGGATATCGTGGGGGTTGATGGGACCATCTGTCAGACGATCACCGGCCGTCACTTCACTTCCCTCTTGGACGTGCAAATGCTTGCCCTGAGGAATCAGATATTCCTTGGTGTCTTCGTTCTCGTTGGTAACGATGAGCTTCCGCATACCACGGGTGATACCCCCAAAGCTGACGGTTCCGTCAATTTCGGTAACGCTGGCTGCATCTTTTGGCTTCCGGGCTTCGAACAGCTCCGAAACTCGAGGCAAACCACCGGTAATATCAGCCGTCTTCGAAAGCTCTCGACGAATACGCGCCACCGGATCGCCGGCCATCACTTTGTCGCCATCTTTCACCAAGAGCGTAGCTCCGGTAGGTAGCGGATAGTGGGCCAGACGTTGACCGGCTGCACCTAAAACGTCGATCGCGGGCTGCAACACCTTCTCTTTATCATCGATAATGACTTGAGTACGGCGCCCGGAGTTATCGTCGACCTCTTCCCGAACCGTGACACGGTCCTTGATATCGCCGAAGCGAATGGTTCCGTTTCGTTCGGAGAGAATAGGCGTGTTGTAGGTATCCCATTCGAAGATGGAATCGCCTTCTTCAACCTTGTCTCCATCTTGGAAGTGGAGAATGGCACCGTAGGGCGGATTGTAGTGATTCCGCATCCGGCCCTGCTCATCGAGCACCTCAAGCGTTCCCTTATGGCTGGTCACCACATAGTGACCCAGCTCTTTCCGCTCTACCGAATTCAAACCTTCGGTGCGAATGGAACCGGTGAACTTAGCCGAGATCTGAGACTGCTCAACGATACGGGCGGCAATACCACCGACGTGGAAGGTACGAAGCGTAAGCTGCGTACCCGGCTCACCAATGGATTGGGCGGCAATCACACCCACCGCCTCACCATGATCCACCATGCGGTTGGTGGCAAGGTTGCGTCCATAGCAAAGGGCGCAAACCCCAAGCTTGGTTTCGCAGGTCAGCACCGAACGGATCTTGATGGCGTCGACCGAAGCGTCTTCAATGGCCGTAGCCTCGGCTTCGGCAATGTGACCTCCGGCTTCCACCAAGATGGTGTTCTCGATTGGATCGTAAACGTCGTCGGCTGCGACTCGACCAAGAATGCGCTCGGAGATGGGCTCGATAACCTCTTCCCCTTCTTTGAGCGCGCCTCGCTCGATACCCAAAATGGTGCCGCAGTCATCTTCGGTGATGATCACGTCTTGGGCCACGTCGACCAAGCGACGAGTGAGGTATCCGGCGTCAGCGGTCTTGAGTGCCGTATCGGCGAGACCCTTCCGCGCACCGTGAGTCGAGATGAAGTACTCGAGAACGGTCAGACCCTCTTTAAAGTTTCGGATAACCGGGCTCTCGATAATTTCACCGATACCACCGGTAATCTTCTTTTGGGGCTTGGCCATAAGACCACGCATTCCCGCAAGCTGGCGAATCTGCTCACGAGAACCTCGAGCGCCGGAATCGGCCATCATGAAGATGGGATTGAAGCCCTCGCGATCTCTAGCCAAACCTTCGAAGGTTGCGATCTCAACTTCAGCCGCTACGCGAGACCAGGTGTCGATGATCTGATTGTAACGCACATCTTCGGTAATCTGACCGCCGGCATAGTCAGAGCGGATCTTTTCGACCGCGGCACTAGCCTTGGCGATCATCTCTTTCTTTTCTTCGGGGATGCGAATGTCGTCGATACCCACCGTAATTCCGGCGCGTGTGGCAAAAGTGAAGCCCAGACGCTTGAGATCATCGAGGAAGCGACTCGTAACCACGGTTCCATGACTCTGATAGCAACGAGCCACAAGTTCACCCAGAGACTTCTTGTTCTGGGTGATGTTCTCGTAGGGAATGCCATCGGGAATGATGGAGTTGAAGATCACACGACCCGGAGTGGTGTCGATGAGTTCGCCATCGATACGCACTTTAATGGGCTCGTGAAGGGTGAGGTAATCGTGCTCGAAGCAGGCATGAACCTCATCGCTCGAGGAGAAGCGGCGCTCTTTGTCGCGCCCCTCGGGGAGCTTGCCCGCGCGGGTCAGGTAGTGACCACCCAGAACGATGTCCTGACTTGGCGTTGCTACCGGACGACCACTGGCCGGACTCAGAATGTTGGTGGACGAGAGCATCAGCTCGCGCGACTCCAACTGAGCCTCGAAGCCAAGCGGAACGTGCACCGCCATCTGGTCACCATCGAAGTCAGCGTTAAAGGCTGCGCAAACGAGGGGGTGAAGACGAATCGCCTTCCCTTCGACCAGAACCGGCTCGAACGCCTGAATACCTAAACGGTGAAGCGTGGGCGCACGGTTCAGAAGAACCGGGTGACCCTTGATGATGCGACCGAGGATTTCCCAGACTTCCGGGGTTTCCCGCTCGACCAACCGCTTTGCACTCTTAACCGTGGAAACAAAGCCGCGGTCTTCGAGGTTTTTGATAATGAATGGTTTGAACAGCTCAAGCGCCATGCTTTTCGGGAGACCGCACTGGTGGAGCTTGAGGTCGGGACCGACCACAATCACCGAACGACCCGAATAGTCGACACGCTTACCGAGCAAGTTCTGACGGAAACGTCCTTGCTTACCTTTGAGCATGTCCGAGATGGACTTGAGGGGACGGTTACCCTGACCGCGAACCGCGCGGGACCGACGACCATTGTCGAACAAGGCGTCGACCGACTCCTGAAGCATGCGTTTTTCGTTACGCAGAATCACCTCGGGAGCACGAATCTCCATGAGCTTCTTCAAACGGTTGTTCCGGTTGATGACGCGTCGGTAGAGATCGTTCAAGTCACTGGTAGCGAAACGCCCACCTTCTAGCGGCACCAAAGGACGAAGATCGGGCGGCAACACAGGCACCACCTCAAGAATCATCCAATCGGGTTTGTTCCCGCTGTGACGGAAGGCCTCGACAATACGCAGACGCTTAAGCGTTTCTTTCTTCCGCTGAGCGCTGGTCTCCATTTTGACCACGGTACGCAACTCGGAGGAAAGATCGTCCAATTCCATATTCGCCAAGAGCGCGCGAATAGCCTCGGCACCCATTTGGGCGTCGAACTTGTTTTTGGAATCGTTTTCGAGCTCGGCGAAAGCGTCTTCGCTAAGAAGCTCGCGCTCCTTCAGCCCCGTATTACCGGGATCAACCACAACATAGGACTCGTAGTAGAGCACTCGTTCGAGGTCGCGAATCGACATGTTTAAAAGATGGCCGATCCGGCTGGGAACTCCCTTGAAGAACCAAATATGGCTCACGGGAACAGCCAGTTCGACATGACCCATACGCTCACGACGCACTTTGGCTTGGGTGACCTCGACGCCGCAGCGATCGCAGATCACGCCCCGATAGCGGATACGTTTGTACTTACCGCAGGAGCATTCCCAGTCTTTGACCGGGCCAAAGATACGCTCGCAGAACAAGCCGTCTTTTTCCGGCTTGAAAGATCGGTAGTTGATCGTTTCGGGTTTGGTGACCTCACCCGAAGACCAAGACCGAATCACGTCTGGTGACGCGAGCTGGATCTTGATTTGATTGAAATCAAAACGCCGACGCCCTTCCGCCCGCAAATCGTTGCGGTTCATGGAAAACTTTCCACCTTGGAAGAACGGCGAAGTGAAAGGATTATCCGACATGGACAGCTCCTACCTTATTCAGAAAGAAATTCGACGTCCAGGCAAAGGCTCTGAAGCTCCTTCACCAACACATTGAAAGATTCGGGAACACCCGGTTCCGGCGGATTCTCGCCCTTCACGATCGCTTCGTAGACTCGAGAGCGACCAGGGACGTCGTCCGACTTCACGGTTAGCATTTCCTGGAGGGTAAATGCGGCTCCATAAGCTTCGAGGGCCCACACTTCCATTTCTCCGAAGCGCTGACCACCGAACTGAGCCTTACCGCCCAAGGGCTGCTGCGTAACCAAGGAGTAGGGTCCGATGGACCGAGCGTGGATTTTGTCGTCGACCAAGTGAGACAGTTTGAGCATATACATGACTCCCACTGTGACATCGTGATCGAACTTCCGCCCGGAGCGACCGTCGAACAGAGTCGACTTTCCGTCGGTGGCGAGATCAGCCTCCACTAAGGCGTCTTTGATCTCTTGCACCGTGGCACCGGCAAACACCGGCGTCGCTACCTTGATTCCTAGCTTACGTGCAGCCAGACCGAGATGAACCTCTAGGACCTGACCGATATTCATACGGGATGGAACACCCAGGGGATTGAGCACCATGTCGACGGGGGTTCCGTCTTCGAGGTACGGCATATCCTCCATGGGAAGCACCTTCGAAACCACACCCTTGTTTCCGTGACGGCCGGCCATTTTGTCGCCGACGGAGAGGCGTCGCTTCTTGGCCACAAAGACCTTCACAAGCTTGACCACTCCCGGAGGCAGCTCGTCGCCGCGGGTGATTTTTTCGAGATCTTTTTCCATCTCGCGCTCAACCCGATCCACCGCACGCTGGGCCTCTTCCATTTGCTTCCACACGGTCTCGTTGACTTTGCGGGAGCGCGTGAGAGGCGTATTCCAAGGCAGCTCGTCCAAATCGATCTTGGAGAGTCCGGTCTTGGTGATCTTGGCGCCGGTTTTGATGAGTTCTTCGCCCGTACGAGCCGAGATGAAGCGGTTTGCGGTTTGCTCGCTGAGCAACTCGGCCACTTCACTGTCGCGAATCTCGATGATTCGGGACCGCTCTTTCTTGGCGTAGCGTTTGAGACGTTCAATTTTCTTCTTGTCGGTCTTGCGAGCGTTCTCGTCTTTCTCGCGGCGGCTAAACACCTTGATATCAATCACGATGCCTTCCATGCCGGGAGGGGCTTTAAGCGATGCGTCTCGCACATCGCCGGCCTTTTCACCGAAGATCGCGCGCAAAAGACGCTCTTCGGGGGAAAGGTCGGTTTCGCCTTTTGGCGTTACCTTACCTACGAGAATATCGCCGGCGCGAACCGGGGCTCCAATGCGAATGATGCCCTCTTCATCGAGGTTACGCACCGCATCTTCGCCAACGTTCGGAATTTCGCGGGTGATTTCTTCGACCCCGCGATTGGTGTCACGCACCTGGAGTTCGAACTCTTCAATGTGGATCGACGTAAACACGTCGTCACGGGAAAGACGTTCGCTTACCAGAATGGCATCCTCAAAGTTGTAACCACCCCAGGGCATGAATGCCACGAGGATGTTGGCTCCCAGAGCCAACTCACCACCTTGGGTGGCAGCACCGTCGGCCAACACGCCACCGGTTTCAATCCGATCGCCTTCGCGAACAAGCGGGCGTTGGTTGATACAGGTGTCTTGGTTAGAACGTTTGAATTTGGTTAGCGGGTAAATATCGAGTCCGGAAGTCTCATCGAATTCGACGATCTGAGCCTCGGATTTGGGTCGGTCGTACTTGACGGTTACCATTTCCGAGCTTACAGACTCAACCGTACCGCCACGCTTACAGACCACAACCGCACCCGAATCGCGCGCCACCTTGCCCTCGAGACCCGTACCCACTCTGGAGGACTGGGTCCGCAGGAGCGGCACC
>JABDJR010000036.1 GCA_013003415.1 Candidatus Eiseniibacteriota bacterium
CCCCTTCGGTGAAGTGGTTCTTGCGCCACCCTCCCCCAAAGAACACCAAAGAAACCGAACCGCTACCATCGCGAAGGGTGACTTCTAACCGCTGAGGCGGGCCCTTCCCCCAACGACGGGGGCGACCGGCCAAACGACTTCCGACGACCTCCCCCACCACGGTCACCCAATCTTCCTCGGGCTCCTCCATGTTTCCAAAGAGCCCATCCCGCAAAGTCTGCATGGGTTGCACGGTGCGCCGGTCCACCCAGCGCGCCGGATAGTGCTGCAACATATCGCGGACGGTATGCACTTCCAGACGCAGCAACTTCTCGGCCTGCTTTTGGCCTACGCCGCGAAGGAACGTAATGGGCTGATCGATGTCTGGCGTTTGAAGCGTGGGTTCCGACATGGGAACCTAGACTACGATTCTCCGGAGCACGGGGCAACTGGAAGTTGCGGACAGCGTGTCTAGATGGGAGTTTTGGAAACGTTTGCGCTGACGAGAACGAGGCCGAGTTTAGGCAGCGCCGATCCATTGGCTGGCCCAAGGATGATCCGGAGAGATCTCAAGAATCCGATCGACGTAAGGTTTGGCTTCCCTCTCCCGACCGTCTTGAATGAGAACCTCGGCCATGCCCATGAGCGCTTCTTCATACCGCGGGTTCAACCCGAGCGCCTCTTCAAAACAGAGTACAGCCTCGGGATACTGGCCCATGGCCATACGCACTTCACCCAAACGACAGTGAAGTTCGGGATAGTCGCGGTTTTGCGCTAACGCCATGCGCAGACTCTGCGCCGCCTCAATCAGGTTCCCCTGGTTCACGAACTCGATCGCGGAGGCAAGGAGTTGGTTTCCGGCCGCTCGGGCGTGAAGAAGATCGCGGAGACCTTCTATCACCTTGGATTCGATGGGGGAATCCGGATTGAAGGCTTTAGGCAAAGCAAAATCCCCACCGCCTAAAGCAGTGAGGAGTTTTCTTGCTTCTTCTTCGTTGTCCATGCGGAAGGCCACGATGGCCTGGTAAGCCAGAGCATCGTTGTAGTGGTTGTTCAATTCGAGGGCCTGTTGCAGGCTGGCCCACGCATCTTCGTACCGGCCTTCTTCCTCGGCGATGGCACCCAAATAGAAGTGGACGTCGGGGAAACTGGCCTCAACTCCAAGAGCCGCTTCGAACTCTCTTCGCGCCGAGCTGTACTCGCAGTCCTTAAAGTAGGACAAGCCTAGTTTGATATGAGCCTCGGCGGCGTAGAAGGTCGCTAACCCCACATCGGGGTTTGAGGGGTCGTTCACTTCGGCAACGAGTTGTTCGAACGCTTCAGCCGCCAGGGCATATTCCTGGCGGTTGAAGTGCATCATTCCTCGTGCGTAATGGCTGTTACCCCATCGTCCGAATAGCTTTTTGAAGAGAGACATAGAAACCTCACAAACTTCGGTTTCTCTTATTCTCGGCCTCTAGAGCTTAGTTGTTTAGTCCATCTGCTTGCGAATAAAGGTCGGGACATCAAGATTTGGAGCTTTTTTGGCTCTTTCCCAGCGGGGATTGTTGATGTCTTGAACCTGAGAAGCGCCGGCAGAAAGGCTCGGAGCCGGTGCAGGCCTACCAACCGGCGACGAAACCACAGGGGCTACGGGCTTGGGTTGGGGCATGGACTCGGTGATTGGGGCCTTGGCCGCCATGGATCGAGCATCTCCGCGATGCAATTCTTCGTTCTTTTTTCCAAAGCCGGTGGCAATGACCGTCAATCGCAAGGCGTCGCTCATTTCCGGGTCGATGACGGACCCGAAGATGACGTTGGCGTCGTCGCCAACCGCTTCGTTCACGATATCCATGGCTTCGGTGACGGTGTGAAGACCGAGATCTTCGCCGCCGCAAATGTTCACCAAAACGGCCTCGGCGCCGGCAATGCTCACATCTTCCAGCAAGGGGCTGGAAATGGCCTGACGGGCAGCTTCTTCGGCTTTGCTTTCGCCGCTGGCGAAACCGGTTCCCATGAGCGCGTTGCCGCGGGATCCCATGACCGATTTGACGTCGGCGAAGTCGAGGTTGATCAGACCAGGGACCGTGATGAGATCACTGATACCCCGGACGCCCTGAAAGAGAACCTCGTCGGCGCGACGGAAACCGTCGACCAAGGAAGTGTCGCGATCGGCGACGGCCAGGAGTCGCTGGTTTGGAATAACAATAAGGGTGTCGACTTCTTGCCGAAGTGCGGCAAGGCCCTCTTCGGCCTGTCGGCCACGGCGACGTCCCTCGAAAAGGAATGGCTTGGACACGACCGCAACCGTGAGAGCTCCCTCTTCACGGGCGATGCGTGCGACCACAGGTGCCGAACCGGTTCCGGTGCCCCCGCCCATTCCGGCGGTGACGAACACCATATCGGCCCCGCGAACGCATTCGCGGATTTCGTCGCAGGACTCTTCGGCCGCCTGGCGGCCCATTTCGGGCTTGCCGCCACAACCCAAGCCTTGCGTTGTGATGGTTCCAAGCTGAATTTTTGTGGGGGCTAAACTACCTTCGAGGGCCTGAGCGTCGGAGTTCATAGCCATGAACTCGACTCCTCCTAGGCCACCTTGCACCATCCCGTTGACCGCGTTTCCGCCGGCACCACCGCACCCTACAACACGAAGGACGGCATGAGCTTTTGGCTCAACTAATTCGAGCACCATGGGTTCCCTCCATTATCGTCCCACCCAAGGACTATTCTGTTTGGTCTCTTGTTGTTTGTATTTTGTGTTTTGCTTGCGGATCATCCCTAATC
>JABDJR010000039.1 GCA_013003415.1 Candidatus Eiseniibacteriota bacterium
AGATCGTACTTCGAGTGTTGGACTCCTCCAAAGTGCAGGTCAGTCTAGATTCCTTGGGTTTCACGCCCGAAGTCCTCCGAACCTGGCGCGACCTCATTCGCCTGCCCTCGGGGGTGATTCTTGTGACCGGGCCGACCGGTAGCGGGAAAACAACCACCCTTTACGGATCTCTTCATGAGATCAACATTCCCGAAGCCAACATCTCAACCCTCGAAGATCCGGTGGAGTACAAGCTTCCCCGCGTGCAACAGGTCCAGGTGAACCCGCGTACTAACATGACGTTTGCGGCTGGACTCCGAGCCCTCTTGCGTCAAGATCCCGACATCATCATGGTGGGGGAGATCCGCGACTTAGAAACCGCGGACATGGCTATTCGCGCCGCGCACACCGGGCATTTGGTTTTCTCGACACTGCATACCAATGAAGCTGCCTCAACCGTGGTTCGATTAACTCACATGGGTGTGGAGCCTTTTATGATTGCAGGAAGCGTCCGGGCCATTCTTGCCCAACGACTCCTACGGCGGCTTTGTCGTAGTTGTCGCGTTGAGGAAAAAACAGATCCCGCCTTGCTTCGTAGGCTTGTGGGAGCCGAAGAAGACGCCGGCCCATTTTACTCCGCCCGCGGCTGTGATCACTGCCGGCAGTCCGGCTACTTCGGTCGCGTTGGTGTCTACGAGCTTATGGTGATCTCGGAGCCTCTGCGACAGAAGATGATCGACAACGTAGGCCTATCCGAGATTAGAGCCGCAGCTCAGGCGGAAGGAATGATCACCTTGCGAGATGACGCGATTGCAAAGGCGCGAAAAGGGGTCACTTCTTTAGATGAAGTTTCTCGGGTCGCGATGGTGTCCTCCTAATGGCTCAGTATCTTTTTCAGGTGCGAAACCCCCACGGAGAGGCCATCAAGGGCACCATGGAAGCGGGTTCGGTTGCGGAAGTGTTGACCCGGTTACGTGATCGTCGACAAATCCCGATTAAGGTCATCAAGCACACGCCAAAGCCATCTCTCTTGAGATCGATCGGGCTCAAGCTTGCCACTTCAGATCGTGCCAAAGCCAATTTGTGCTTTAATCTTGCTTCCATGGTTGGAGCCGGCCTGTCTCTTCACGAAACCTTAGAGATTCTGGCCGCCCGAACATCAAACCCGATCCTCAGAAAGATCCTGAACAAGATTCAGGAAGACATTCATAACGGGAATACGCTTACCGAAGCATTCAGTCAGTACAAGGCCGCCTTCGGTTCAGTCTTTTTAAATATTCTTCACGCAGGTGAGGATAGTGGTGAGTTGGACATCATTCTCCAGCGCTACGGGGAGCAGCTCGAAGACAACGCCGAAATCAACTCAGAGTTTCAAACGACAATGATTTATCCCGCAGCCCTGCTGGTTATGGGGATTGGCGTCAGTGTTTTTCTGGTTGGTTTCACGTTACCGAAGTTTGTCGAGCATCTTACGAGGCTTGGCGCTGAGATACCCAAGGTGACGATGGCCCTGATGGGTATCTCCAACTTCCTCCGCGGAAACTGGATTCTGCTTGCCGGGCTATTGCTTGGAGCTTTAATTGCCTTTGGTTTAACACTTAGAACCAAGCGCGGCCGTTGGGTATATAGCTATGCGGCATTGAAGATTCCCGTGGTGGGCGGTCTTCTTCGAAGTAAAGCGGCGGGTAGCTTTGCTCGGACCCTAAGTCTTCTCCATGAAAGCGGCGTCCCCTTGCTTTCCGCTTTGGATCTGACCGCCAAGACAATTGGGAATCGTTGCCTACGCGACGACATCCTGATGACCCGAGAACGAGTGGAGAATGGTTCAACCCTTCACGACGCCATGAAACATTGCCGTTTTTTTTCAGGGGAGGTCACGCGGGTTGTTTCGGTAGGGGAACGGACTGGGCGTTTGGGCGACATGCTTGAAAAGCTTGGGAAGGGTTACGAAAAGGAAGTTCGGCGAACTCAGAAGCGAATCCTTTTGCTCATGGAGCCGTTCCTCATGCTCGTGCTCGGCGGGATGGTTGGCTTCATTGCCCTTTCCCTCATTGTGCCACTTGTGCGAGCCACAAAAAGCTTAGCTGGTTAAGACGCAAAGCGAAAAGAAGAGCGTAATTTCAACGGTAAAGGTGCATAGTGCCCAGCCGAAAATACGGATAGTGCATCTTGCACCATTTGCTTTTTGCAGACCTAACAATTATTGCCTCGAATCGCATCAATACAATTAAGGAGATGCTCCATGAAGAGAGTCATCAAGAACCAATCCGGCTTTTCACTAGCTGAGATATTGGTGGTCATCACGTTGCTGTCCATCTTGGCCGGCGTTGTGTTGTTCAATCTCGCGGGATCGGATACGGGGGCGAAAGAGTCCGCCCTAAAATCTAATGTTTCCGGTTTTCGCCAAGCGCTCAACCTCTACAAGTCGGATCATGGATGGTATCCCTGTGATAGCCGAGACTACAATAGCTTGGGCGATGCAGCTAGGTTGCGAACCCAGTTGACCATGTACACGGACGCTTCCGGCCGGCCAAGCGCGACAAAAACGTCGACGTACCGTTTTGGACCGTACCTGAAGAAATTCCCCGTAGAACCAATCACGAATTCCGTTGATATTGCAATCGACACGAGTTCCGAACGAATCTTGTCATCCATCTCATCGGTGGTTAGCAGAGGGAATGGAACCGGGGGATGGTTCTACGAAGCTAAGAGCGGCAATGTAGTAGCCAATCTGGGTACTACCTTCCCGCGTGAGTATTCAGGGTACTAGACCCATCTCATGCAGGGGGTGCTAGGTCGATCTGTCCGACATCAGCGAGGGCTTACCTTAGCTGAGGTTCTGGTGGCAGTTGTGCTTATGGGCATCGCGGCTCTTGTGGTAGTGGAGGTTTTGGTTCCATCCAATACCTCGTCGACCCTGCAACTTAGGCAGTTTGAGCTGGAGCGTGAGTGCGGATCGGCCATGGAGGCGTTGCTTGCAACTGATTTCATGAGTCTGTCTACGGGAACCTATGGTCCAACCGTGTTGTCCTCGGTACCAGGCGGGGAACGATTGATCGAAATCACAGCCCCGTCGGCTCGAGTGAAGCAGGTTCGTGTAACCGTAACTACATCCGATGCAGAAGTTATGCTTGTCTCCTTGAAGGGGAGGCGAAGCTTCTAATGCGCGGGAATGCCCAGGGTCTCAGCGTTCTTGAACTCCTTGTTTCTCTTGCGGTGATGGGAGTGCTTGTTGCTGCGGTTCCATTCATGATGAACGCGGCTACGGATTCGATCCAGTCCACGGAGCAAGCCCAGGAACAAATTCAAGAGTGGAGTTTTTGTCTTGAGTTATTCCACCGCGACGTGGCTACCGCAACCGATGCCCGGGTCATCAGCCACAATCTGATTCTGACCGTCGAGGGTGGAGAAGTACGTTTTCGCGTTGATGCTGGAGATCTATTTCGCGAAGTCCGGTTGACCGGTGGGAGTTGGGAAATGTTGCCGAAGCGTCCTGTTGCCGTATTGAGACCGGACGAAACGGTTACGTTTCGAGTTGATGGGACCCTTGGGCTAGCGTCTATGGAAGTAGCAAATGGAGGAGATACATGGCAAACCGTGTTCAAACGGCGAAGCTCGTAGACCAATCGGGGTCTGTGCTTGTCATTGCTCTTCTGTTGCTGTTTCTGGTGGCGACGGTTGGCGTGTCGGTCATGAACTGGAGTGCGATGACTGCCCAGTTTCAGGACCGTCGACACTCCTCGTCGCAAGCTTTCTACTTCGCCCAAGCGGGCCTCGAGCAGGTTGTGGGTGAGGTTTACTCTCAAAGCCCAGATTGGACGCTTACTCCCGCGCAACCTCTACCCCGATCGCCTTTTGAAGGTGGGTGGATTGAAGTGTCCGCCGTTCCCGCATCCGCTGACGAGGTACGACTTCTGGCCACCGGGATTAGCGTAGGAGATTCCATCACGATTGGAGCCACCCTACACAGAGGTGGTACTGAAGTCACGATTGCCGAATGGACTGACCCTCGATGGGAGGGTCTGGAATGAGTTGGTTTAAACGCGGGGGCAACATTCCCAAGGGGACACGCTGGCTTGGGCTGGAAGTAGGCCATAGTGCGGTTAAGGGAGCCATTCTATCGAAGAAGCATGGCAAGGTGTGTTTGGATCAGTTCTTGTTTGAGGAATTGCCTGGACCCAAGGATCCTAATCGTGACGGTCAACTGACCAGTGCTTTAGCCGCTCTAAATTTGAGTCAGTACGGTGGCATCAGGACCGCCCTCGTTCTAGAGGGGCGCCAAGTTGATGTGCATCTCATACGTCTTCCGCGTGCGATTCCCAAAAAAGAACGTGAGCAAGCGGCGTTGCTGGAGTCTCTGAGTCGCATGTCTCTGAACCCCGAAGATGCCATCCAAGCCGCACTGGAGCAGGGTGAAGTCGGGGACGAAGTTGTGATGCTTGTGGCGGCGGCATCCAAGACTGGCCTGGAACGGTATCTCGAGGCAGTCCGTCGCGCAGGTGTAGAGCCAGACCTCATCACGATCGGCCCCGTTGTGCTTGGTGCGGTCCCGGGAAGGGATTCCAAGAAAAGTACCGTTGTGTTCAACATAGGTTCGCAATCGACTTCGATGGCTGTGTTCCATCAAGACAACCTGCAGCACGCCCGGGAGGCGCGAGTGGGTAGCGATCCGATCACCGACGAGCTTGCCGAAATGCTTGGTGATGATCGCTCCATGGGGGAATCGATCAAACGCTTTTGGCGGCTTCCCAAACAGGGCGAAACGTCAATCCCGGTCGATATGAACGGCGAGAAGTTTTCTATTGATCCTATGAGCCTGGGGTCTCTCCAACAGCTTTGCGACGAGCTGAGACGATCAGTGCGATTCATTCGCGAGCGCGAGCGTATCCCTGTCGATGAAGTTTTACTGACCGGTGGCGGAAGTTTGATCGCCGGTCTTTCGGAGTATCTGAACTTCCCCAAACCTGTGGAGTGCAAGACCGCGAACTCCCTTGATGGCATTGAGATTGACGAAACAAAAGTCCATCGCCCGCTACTGGAGTCCATCGCTCCTCGCATGAGTCAAGCGATTGGAGCAGCCCGACTAGGCCTTGAGAGTCCACCCA
>JABDJR010000654.1 GCA_013003415.1 Candidatus Eiseniibacteriota bacterium
TTGAGGTCGACGCCGTGAAGGATGCGGGGGTCCCCGACTTCGATGCCGTAAAGGCTCGGGTTCGTCAGGACTATATTCGAGATCAACAATTTGCCAGCGCCAAGGCGCAAGCCGACCGCATTTATCAAGCGGCAAAGGGTGGCGCCACCCTCGATGCTGCAGCCACGGCTGAAGGCCTCACCGCCACTCAAGCACCGGAGTTCACCCGTCGACTCGGCATTCCCGGACTTGGTCGCGATGCAGAGCTGATTGCAGCTGCATTTACTCAGCCCGTGAACACCGTTGCCGGTCCCATCCGCGGCACAAGAGGATGGGTTGTGATGCACATCGACTCTCGGACCCCGGCCGACGAATCCCAGCTCGAAGCACAGCGCCCCTCCATCCAAGCTAATCTTCTCTCGGTTAAGCAGAGCCAGCTTTACAACTCGTGGATGGATAATCTCAGACGCGAGGCCAAGGTGGAGGATTTCCGAGCCTTCTAGGACTCGTCCTCAAAGACATCCGATTCGACGAGCGGGTGCGGTTTCCCCACGATGATGGTCACATCGACCATCGCATCTTCGGACCGCTGCTCAACCCACTCACTGCCTTCTAAGATGCCCAAGATACCTTGGGCATCTTTTCTTTTACCCCGGCGTACGACAATAATGTCGTTCTTGTAGTGATAGTGATCCGCCTCTCCCAAACGCACCACCTGACAACCGGATCGTCGAAGGAGGGTGGCCACGCGAGAGGCAGCGCCAGTGACCCCGCAGCCGTTTAGGACTTCAACTTCAAGATTCAGAAGTTCAGAAGTTCCCTCGACCACAGGCTCGGGTCGGACCCGGTTCCACACACTCCACCCCGCCGCAGCCACACCCACCCCCAAAAGCAGGACGATGAGGAAAGCCGGAGAAAGGCGACGTTTGCGACGACGCGCCATCAGGAGTGTCGGCGACGAAGAGCTTCTTCCATCTCCGCCAATTGGTCGGTGGTATTGACCCCACTCACTTCTTGGAAGTCCTCCACAATCACCCCCTCAACCTTGAGCCCACCTTCAACCGCCATGGATACCGCGTCGGTGAGGTAGTACTCATTTTGCGTATTGTTCTGGCCGAGACGCGGCAAACAACTTAAGAGAAAAGGTGTGTCGAAAGCATAGATTGCGCTGTTGATCTCTTTGATCTCAAGTTGTTCGGGAGTGCAGTCTTTGTGCTCGCGAATGGCCACAACCGAACCTTGCTCATCCCGAAGAATCCGCCCGTAGCCGGTAGCATCGGGAAGAATCGCGGTGAGGATGGTGATGGCGGCGGCGGCCTGGCGGTGTCCCTCAACCAAACGCGAAAGAGTTTCGCTTCGAATCAACGGCACGTCACCGGCTAAGACAACCGTGACTCCGGCTTCGCCTTCGAGTTGGGGCGCCGCCTGCATGACCGCATGCCCGGTGCCGAGTTGTTCTTCCTGGAGTGCAAAATCGATACGATCCCCTCCGAGAGCGTCGCGAACTTGCTCATGCTTGAAACCGATGACAGCGATCGATCGGGTAAATCCGGCTTGCTCCACCGCTCCAATGACATGTTCGATCATGGTTTGATCACCCACCGGAAACAGGACCTTGGGTAGATCTGCCTTCATACGCGTGCCTTTGCCCGCGGCGAGAATAACTGCAATGTTTTCCTGACCCTGATTCATTGGCTCCTCCTACACCCTAATTTCTATGTTGTCGATAAGACGGGTTTTGCCAAAATAGGCGGCTAAAGCAATGAGAATTCTACCCTCCAACTTGGATACCGGTTCAAGAGTCAATGCATTCACTGCTACCACGTAATCTAGTTTAAGTTCTGGTTCTGCCATCAGCTGCTTTTCAAGTTTTTGCACCAGCCGCCGGGGAGACCTCTCCCCTTGCTGCACCAGCCGCCGGGCCTCTTTTATCGTTTTCCATAAGATGGGAGCCGCCGCCCGCTGCTTCGCATTCAAGTAGCGATTGCGGCTGGAAAGAGCTAGTCCATCTCTGTCTCGAATGATCGGACCCCGCACCAGTTTAACCGGTAGATCGAGATCGCGAATCATGGTTTCGACGACCACCGCTTGTTGCGCGTCTTTTTGACCCAAAATCAAGATGTTTGGCTGCACCATGTTGAGAAGCTTGAGGACGACCAAGGCCACTCCGGCAAAGTGATCCGGGCGCGTCTGTCCCTCCAACAACTTCCCAAGTCCCGTGACCTGCACTTTTGTACGATGATCCTCGGAATACATCACTTCCTTGGTGGGGAGAAAACAAAGATCAACCCCACGCTCGCGAAACGCTTTGAGATCGCTCCGGGTGGTTCGCGGATACTTATCAAAATCTTCGCCGGGACCAAACTGGGTGGGGTTTACAAAGATACTCGTGGCGACCCGTGGTGCAAGTTTTCGGGCGCGATCGACAAGGGATAGGTGTCCGGCGTGCAGGGCCCCCATGGTGGGGACAAAAGCGATCTCTTCCCCTTGGGCTCGCCAAGATTGGCAAACCGAGCGTACCCCCCGGATTGACTTTGCGACTTTCATGAAACTTACTCCTGGTAAGTCTCAGAGTCGTTGGGGAAGTTTCCGGAACGAACATCACCAACATAGGCTTTCACCGCGTCGCTGGTTACTTTTCTTATATCCGCATACTTCCGCACAAACTTCGGCACCCGCTCGGTCATGCCCAGCAAGTCGGGAGTGACTAGAATCTGACCGTCGCAGGTTGTCCCTGCCCCAATGCCAATGGTTGGCACAGAAACCATCTCTGTAATGGCTTGGGAGGCAATCTCGGGCATGCCTTCAAGCACAATGGCAAAACAACCCGCATCTTCCAACCGGCGCGCATCGTCGGTCAGAGCTGTGACGGCGGAGGGAGACCGTCCCTGAATCTTGTATCCGCCAAACTCTAAAACAGATTGCGGCGTAAGACCGAGATGCCCCATGACCGGTATTTCGGCATCGATAAGAGCCTCGATGTGCGGCACCCGAACCTCGCCACCTTCGAGCTTCACCCCGTCGACCCGCCCTTCCTGAATCAAACGCCCCGCATTTCGCAAGGTCTCCTCGAT
>JABDJR010000094.1 GCA_013003415.1 Candidatus Eiseniibacteriota bacterium
CCCCACTTCCGGGGCCGATCGGTTCAGGCGCGTTCAAAGAGGGAGCATACCGCAGGCTCTTCGTTTGGTCCCCTAGGTTCGGTTTTGAGGATTCTTGAAGATGAAACAGACCGGCCGCGAGTTCCGCAGGGTTTGGACCCTGGGAACAAGCGAGGTCGCCGGTCCCAGTCCTCAGTCCAAACCCGAGGACTGTTTGAGTTAGGCCGGTCTTGTTTCACGACGAGAATCCTCAAAACGAGCTGGCCTGCCCGTTTCATCGCCAGGAATCCTCAAAACCAAACCAGAGACCCGCGAAGGCGCTTCGTTTGCCTCAAGGACGGTCCTTGACTCGCGTCCCCGCAAGTTGGATCATTGTCGGCTACCCAAGCCCCACAGGGCTTTTCACCGTCTACCGAGAAGGTTTCATGTCAGCAGAAATCCGTACCCGAGTCGCACCATCCCCCACCGGCGATCCCCATGTGGGAACCGCCTATCAAGCCCTCTTCAATTTGGCTTTTGCCAAGAGCCAGGGTGGAAAGTTTGTGCTGCGTATTGAAGATACGGATCAAGTGAGATCAACCAGAGAATCTGAGCAGGCTATCCTGGATTCTTTATCTTGGTTGGGGCTGCAATGGGATGAAGGGCCCGACATTGGTGGGCCTCATGGCCCCTACCGTCAAAGTGAGCGCACGGAGATTTATCGGAAGCACGTCGATGAACTTTTGGAGAAGGGGCACGCCTACCGGTGCTTTTGTACCAAAGAGCGGCTCGACGAAGTGCGTGCGCAGCAAGGACCGGGCACCGGCTACGATCGTCTCTGCCGAAGCAAAGACGAAGCCGCAATCAAGACGCATATGGATGCCGGTGAAGCTTTCGTTGTTCGAATGAAGGTTCCCCTTGAGGGGGAGTCGGTCATGCACGACCTGTTGCGGGGCGAGGTTCGAAAAGAGTGGAGCCTGGTTGATGACCAAGTCATTCTGAAGTCCGACGGATATCCAACCTATCACCTGGCCAATGTGGTGGACGATCACCTCATGGAGATCAGCCACGTGATTCGTGGCGAAGAGTGGATCAACTCCGTTCCCAAACATCTAAAACTCTACGAGTACTTTGGTTGGGAGCCTCCGGTGTTTTGCCATCTACCCTTATTGCGAAACGACGACGCCAACAAGACCAAGCTTTCCAAACGCAAGAACCCCACTTCCATCCACTACTTTCGCAAAGCAGGCTTTCTCCCTGAAGCCATGGTGAATTTCTTAGGCATGATGGGGTGGATCATGCCCGACGGCGAAGAGAAGTTTTCCGTCGAGACCATGGCTCAAAACTTGAAGCTCGAGGACATCTCTTTAGGCGGTCCCGTGTTCGATATTGCGAAACTGCGCTGGCTGAATGGGCGCTACCTGCGTGAAGATCACGACCCTAAGGCCCTGCAGACCAAACTTGAAGCCTGGTCTCTGAACAGTGACTACTACGCGAAGATCGTGCCCCTTGTACAGCCTCGTCTGGAAACCTTGTCCGACTGGGGACGATTGACCGGGCCCTTCTTTATGGACGATGTCGCCCCCGACCCGGAGGCCATTGTCATGAAGGGAAAGACCACCGAAGAGTTGCTTCCCCTGTTGCAAATGACTCTCTGGGAACTGGACAAGCTGCGAGCCTTCGATGAGCAAACGCTCAAAGACCTCTTTAGCCGATTATCCGAGACCTTTGAAGTAAAGCTGCGCGACTTCAACGGTCCCTTCTATGTCGCCCTCGCTGGAACCAAAGTTTGGACGCCTCTTTTTGCTTCCATGGAAGTTTTGGGTGCCGATATGGTTCGCATGCGTATCCGCCGGGCCATTGATGCCATGGGCGGTATATCAGGTAAGAAAATGAAGAAGCTCGAAAAAGAGTACCAAAGCAAGTTTGGCGGGAGGAACGCCTAGTGTCCGAAGAGAAGAAAAAAGACTTCATTCGCGAAGCCATCGATGCAGATATCGCCGAGGGGCGTTTTGATGGTCGCGTACACACTCGATTCCCCCCGGAGCCCAATGGGTACTTGCACATTGGCCACGCCAAGGCATTCGGACTGAACTTTCAAATCGCAGAGGATTTTGGCGGGAAGTGCAACTTACGATTCGATGACACGAACCCGACTAAAGAAAGCACCGAGTTTGTCGATGCCATCATCGAAGACATAAAATGGATGGGCTACGACTGGGAAGATCGTCTGTTTTATGCGTCGGACTATTACGAAACCCTTTTCGATTACGCGATGCAGCTCATCGATGCCGGGAAAGCCTATGTCGATGACCTCTCCGGCGACGAAATTCGGGAGTATCGCGGCACGCTGAAAGAACCGGGAAAGCCAAGCCCCTGGCGAGATAGAAGCCCCGAAGAAAACCGAACCCTGTTCCAGGAAATGCGAGACGGCAAGCACCCCGACGGTTCGAAAGTGCTCCGCGCCAAAATCGACATGGCCTCTCCCAACATCAACATGCGTGATCCGGTGATGTACCGCATTCTGCGAGCGCATCACCATCGCACCGGCGACGCTTGGTGCATCTATCCCATGTACGATTGGGCTCACGGTCAGAGTGATTCTTTGGAAAGCATTACCCACTCTTTGTGTTCCCTGGAGTTTGAAGATCACCGCCCCCTCTACGAATGGTTCTTGGAAAACCTCGGGATCTACGCACCCCGACAAATTGAGTTTGCACGCTTAAAACTCACCAATACCGTCATGAGCAAGCGAAAACTGCGCACCCTGGTCGAGGAGGGTGTGGTCGACGGTTGGGATGACCCCCGCATGCCCACCCTCTCCGGTATGCGTCGTCGCGGATACCCACCGGCGGCGATCAAAGACTTTCTATCGCGCATGGGGGTTGCCAAGCGCGATAGCGTGATTGACATTGCCCAGCTTGAATTCAGCGTGCGAGAGAACCTGAACAAGAACGCGCCTCGCGTGATGGCGGTCTTGAAACCACTGAAGGTGGTCATCACGAACTACCCCGAAGACCAAGTGGAGCACTTCACCGCCATCAACAACCCCGAAGATGAATCTGCGGGGACGCGGGAACTGCCCTTCTCGCGTGAGATCTACGTTGAAACCACCGACTTTTGGGAAGACCCACCCAAGAAGTTCCATCGCTTGGGACCCGGTCGCGAAGTGCGCTTGAAGCACGCCTACTACATTACGTTTCAGGAAGCGATTAAGAATGACGCGGGCGAGGTGGTGGAACTTCGCTGCACCTATGACCCCGAGTCCCGGGGAGCAAGCACTCCCGATGGTCGCAAAGTCCGGGGCACCATTCATTGGGTTTCCGTTCCCCACGCCAAAGACGCCGAGGTGCGCAACTACGACCGTCTCTTCCTAACCGATGCACCGGACACGGAAGAGAACTGGCAGGAATCCGTGAACCCGGATGCCTTGGAGACCCTACAGGGAGCCAAGGTGGAACCGTCCTTGGCGGAAGCGGATCCCGGGTCCGGCTACCAGTTCATGCGTCACGGCTACTACGCGCTGGAAAACAAGCCTACCTCAGGTGACAAGTTGATCTTCCACCGCACCGTACCCCTTAGAGACTCTTGGGGCAAAACGCAGAAAAAGTCTTAGTCGCGAGCCGGTGGATTCAGACACTCGGCTTTCGCGAGGCCCCAATGGGTGTCGCCACAATCGGTGACAAAGTGTTCTTGCCAAAGAACGAGATACCACCGGCCCGGATCTTCTCCCACGGCGGGGTTCCCCCGCTCGAAGTAAAAGTCAAAGATCTCGGCGTGATATAAAAGCGACCGACCTCCAAACGAGTCAGTCGCGACGCCCTCAAATTCGTGCACCCGGATGCGACGCGCCGCTGGAAGCGCCACCAAGGAAGATGGCTCGGCGGGGCGGCGTGTGAATGTCAGGTCGATAGAAACAATGTCTCGGGAGATCAAGACACAAGACATTGCTTCTAACTCTCGCTCCCTACCAAACAAGCCACTCAGGCCGTGCCGGTATCGGAACTCGCTACTGAGGAGCGATGCGTAAGCATCGACATCGCCCGTCTCAAGGGCGGAAGCAATGGCCTCCAGAGCGGTCTCGGGCGAGGTACCGGAATGGGTATTAGGCTGGGCTTGATTCGTGGACGGCTGGGTTGGACTTTGGGAACTTTGGCAACTCGGTCCTGAGACAACGAGCACAAGACAAACGAAAAAACGGTATTGAAAAGAGCTCCATAACTTGAAGCCGGTTGGGTTCATGACCTAATTCGTTTTCTTCAATCTCCCACCCAACAACACACCGACCATACCCACGATGGGAAGCACGAAGTTGTACCACATGGGCTGAATGGCTCCCGAGGCCGCCTCGAAAGAACTCCACTCGGTGATTGGTTTTTCTGCCAACATTTCCGCCGCCACCGTGGGGTCGTCCATTTGAATATGCATGACAGCCGACATCAATCCCAGAATAAGAACGAACCCGGCGAGTACTTTGACCGCGATCTTCCGCTTGTCGATAAGAGCCGCAACTAAACCACCCATCATGGCTCCCATGAGATCGATGGGGATAACACTCAAGGCCCAGCCCATGGTGGTATTTAGGGTTCCTGGTTCAAAAGCGAAGTCGGGGCCCAACGCTTTCCACAACAAAGTAAGGGCGATGCCGAGCCAAACTGCAATCGTGAGATATCCCAGAACAACACCCAAGATGGATCGAAACATGCCTTCCCCTATTCAAATTGCGGACGGTGGCTGTTGGAACGTTCAGATGAGCGAGCCTGCGTGATCGGGACTAGCTACGTTTGTATCGGCCGGCCCGACCTTCACTTCGAATCGCGGCAATGGCTTGTTCGCGATTGTCTTTTCCAAAGACGGCACTTCCCGCCACCAGAACTTCGGCCCCGGCTTCCGTAGCGAAAGCGGCGGTATCCGGGGAGATGCCCCCGTCGATTTCTAGATCGAGCGATAAGGACTTGGCCTTCTTGATCTCGGCAGCACGTTCAAGTTTGTGCAACACCTCAGGCATGAAAGACTGCCCGCCGAAACCGGGGTTCACGCTCATAACCAAAAGCAAATCGATTTCTTCTAAGTAGGGTTCAACCACCTCAAAAGAGGTTGGTGGATTGATACTCATTCCCGCCCGCATTCCTTTTTCCCGGATTTGATCAAGCACGGGACGCGCATCTTCATAGGCTTCGCAGTGAATCGTAACGCCGTCGCATCCTGCTTTTGCAAAAGGCTCTAGAAAGAGATCGGGGTCGGTCATCATGAGATGCGTATCGAGGTAGAGGTCGGTCAGTTTTCGGATGGCCTTGATAATGACGGGGCCGAAAGTGAGGTTCGGCACAAAGTGAGCATCCATGACGTCTAAATGGAGCCAGTCGGCGCCGAACTTTTCGACCTCTTCAATCTCTTCCCGAAGCTTTGTGAAGTCCGCTGATAAAACTGAGGGGGCAACTCGAATATCGTTTTCGGCTACCTTGGTTTGGGCGTCCCTCTGGGGTTTTTCTTTCACAACATCTCCCCTGGCACCAGAGCGCCTGAGCGTATTAACTGCCGATCAACAGAATAGGGTCACCGCGTTTGACGCGAGAACCGGGAGGCGGAACCGTATCGATCACTTCCACTCGCCAGGCAAATCTTTCCCGTTGCTCAACCGACGTTTTGACATCGAATCCGGCATAGCGAAGCTCTTGCTCTAAACGACTCATGGGCTGTCCGCGAAAGTTGGGCAGGATCCATGTCTCATCTTGCGGGCCCGAGCTAACGAGGACGTTGACTTTTGTACCCGGAGGCGGGGCACTTCCGGCTGGTGGGTCGGTAGCCATCACAAAATCTTTGGCCACGGTTTGATTTGGAATCTTGACCACACTCCCCATAACGTAGCCTTCTTGGGTAAGTGCCGACCTTGAAAACCGGAGGGTTTGACCACCGAGATCAGGAACACTTCGCTCTCGCCCACCCGCCGATAAAACCAAACGAACGCGTCGCTCCGGCTTCACCGCTCGGCCAGCGGGCGGTTCTTGGTCAATGACCACTCCCTTAGCCGCCGTGGGATGCACACGCTCCACCGTGTCTCGCACGGCCAAGCCTGCTTCGGCCAACAAGGCAACCCCTTCATCTAGGCTACGGTCGACCACATTGGGAACTTCGATCTGTTTTCCCTGACGTACCAGAGCCGGCATGATGGCGAAGTTGAAGGCCACCATGGTGAGAACGAGAGCCGCGCCCACCAGGAACAGATTGATCAAGGCTTTCACGCCAAACTTCACCCACGGCGAACCACCGGTTGATGTGGGGGAATGATGACGAGGGTCTTCGGTCATTGCTTCTTTAGTCTCGCTGCAAAGGCACCGTCGGTGCCATGCCGATGAGGCAACATGGTTAGGTACCCGTCGGTCACGACGGTTTCGGGCAACCACTGCCCGGCATCTTCCAGAATAAAGGATGAGTCTTGGGCCAGAAAAGCCTTCACTTGCTCAATTCCTTCTTCGGGTTCAAAGCTACAAACACTGTAAACCAGGACACCCCCGGGCTTCACATGTTTAGCCGCCGCCTGGAGCAGCTTTTGCTGCAAGGGAACCAGGGCCCGGACCGATTCCGGGGTTTTTCGCCAGCGAGCGTCGGCTCGCCGGGCCAGGACCCCAAGCCCACTGCATGGCGCGTCGACCAAAACGCGATCGACCTTTTCAGCCAGAGCCAGGTCGATCCCGTCGGCTCCGACCACGGATACGTTCTTCAGCTGCATCCGCTCTAGATTCTCGTTGATGCGTGAGAGGCGCTTGGCCTGAACATCGACCGCAATCACGTGCCCCTCAGATCCGCGAGCCTCCTGGATATGACAAGTCTTACCCCCGGGAGCCGCACAAAGGTCCAAAATGGTTTCGCCGGGCTGAGGGTCGAGCAGCTCAACCACGAGGGTCTCGCTTTCATCTTGGACAAAGAAATGCCCGATCTCGAATTCGCTGATGCCCTTCAACACAATGTTGCCCTTAACCCGCAGGGCCAACTTGCTGTGCTCCCCGGCCACGGTTTCGACGTTGTTGTCGGCGAGGGCTTGGCGCAAGATCTCGCGATCGGTTTTCCCAGCGT
>JABDJR010000663.1 GCA_013003415.1 Candidatus Eiseniibacteriota bacterium
GAACAGGACTGACTCCAGGAACATAGTCGTGGTCCACCATGCGGTGACACGAATCGCATTGAACTCCTTGGCGATCCTTCGCGGTCAGCTGCCCGCCGCTGGCATCGAGGGAACGCCCTTCTTGCCAACCTCCGGGCGTGTGACAACGAAGGCACAGATCGCCGGCACCGGGTGCATCTTGTTCCGCAATCGCAACCGCGGCGAAAAAGAGAGGATCTCGTGCGGCCTGTCCCATCATGCTCCCTTGCCAGGTTTCCCACGGTTCATGCGTGGCATCGTAATTGCCATGACAGGAAACGCAGTGGGTGGTGGGATCCTCGAGCACGGCACCTTCAAAAGGCTGGGTGCCGGATAAATCAAGGTCGGCCAGCGTGGAGGGAACGCGACCCGGCTGGGCTAAGATGGTAAAGGTTGCGTTGCTGTCATCGGAGCCGGGATTACCCGCATTATCGACGGCTTCGATTCGGATGAGGCTCTGACTTCCGGGAAGGTTTGGAATGAAGGCGGAAACGCTTCCCCCGTCGGGAGCGCCTCGGACCAACTGTTTGAAAGTTGCTCCTCCATCATCAGAGAGATACACGTTCATATGAGCGATCCCGTTTGCATCGCTAGCCGTGTAGGTCACGAACAGCGTACCTGGAGCTTGGACCGTCTCACCACCATTGGGAAACAACAGCGTCACCACCGGGGGCGTGACATCAGCACTCCCGAAGGGAGCCAGGTATGGATCTACCTCAACCTGCGGAATCTGGGAAATGGTCCCCACGTTCGTCTCGCTAAGGCCGGGAAAGGTTGGTGTGTTGTTGAAGAGCGAATTGGTGATTTCTTCCAGGTTGGAAAAACCATCGCCGTCCGAGTCGAGGTCTTCGAGGGCCAAGAGAGCATCTTGGTTACTGAACCCAAGCTGGATTAAGGCCTCCATAGCCACGCCATAGGGATTGCGACGCCCGGCTCCGGAGAAGTCGAAATGACATACACCGCAGTGTTTGGTGTCGCTTGGAAGATCGTCGAGCTGTGTGTCGACGGTACTGGGGTACTGGGAAAAGAAGTCGGATCGAATTGGGGGTCTGGCTTCCGCGAAATTGAAGGTTCCTGAAACAAACAGGCCTACAATCACGAGAGACAGAAGCCGCTGTTGGCGTCGCATAGACACCTCCCTGTGCGTCTAGAAGCGGCACACCCGTGTATCTAAAACTAGACCTATACCGCCGCCCTTCCTATCACCTTTACTCAATGTGAGGAATTCATAATTCAGATTGGTGAGAGGTTCGGTCACGCTACCCCTCTTGAGGCCGGCGGCTGACGGTGACGTTGGCGAGCTCATCGGGATAGCGGTCGTGCTTCGTTTCGGGCTTGTGCAAATCCCACCATCGTCTTGCCCTTATCTGGTTCCAGCGCTCACCGGTTAGAGTTTCCCGCAGACGGCTGGACAAGATGGCCACCGAGTCCGGTCGATTCTCGGGTTCTTTGGCCATGCATTGGAGAATCAAATGCTCCAACGTTTCCGGAATGGTTTGTTCACTGACTCGCGAGGGTGGAACCGGGGGTTCGTTGATGTGGGCAAGGATGGTTTCTGTCACGGTTTCTTTTTCGAAGGGGGCTCGCCCCGTGAGCATCCAGTAGCCGACACAACCCAGAGCATAAATATCCGCGCGACCATCTACCGGTGCCTCGTGAGTAACGGTTTCGGGAGCCACGTAGGCTGGGGTTCCTCGAACAAAGCCGTGTTCCCGAGCTTCCGTTCGGTCGGCCCCTGTTTGGGTGCCTAATGTGACGAGCCCAAAGTCCAGCACCTTCACGACGTCGCAATGAACCCCATGACGGCAGACAAAGATATTGCTGGGCTTGATGTCTCGGTGAACGAGGCTGGCCGCGTGGGCTTCCTCAAGAGAATCGCAAATTTGATTGAGGAGAAAAACTACACGCTCCGGAGGCATCGGGCCGTACTTGCGAACGGCGGTCTCCAAGTCGACCCCCTTGAGCAGCTCCATGACGTAGTAAAAGGCGCCCTCGTCCGAAACACCGAAGTCGTAGAGCTGAATCGTATGGGGAGACTTTAGATTGGCGGTGACGTTGGCTTCTCGTTCGAATCGCGTCAAAGCCTCCGTGCGTTTGGCGCCTTCTCCCAAAAGCTCCGGTTTGATGAGTTTGATGGCAGCTTCGCGACGCAGAAGGGCATGCTTCGCTCGGTAGACTGCACCCATCCCGCCTTCGCCAAGTTTTTCTTCGAGCGTGTACTGACCTAAGCGAAGCGCCTCTCGAACTTCACGGCGTAATCCATAAATCACGTATGAGGTGACGGTGGTGACAAGGACAAAGGCACCGCCAATGAATGTCAGCCCTTCGAACACGGTAGGATGAAGAGCTCCGATTTCTTCGCGTTGGAATACGAACAAGCAAAGCACAGACAAGCTGCTGATGATGACGGTTCGAAATATCGGGCTTGGTACCAGAGATGCGCGGACACTTAGGAAGAGCATAATCCCAAACATGGCAAAGACGGGTGAGTACTGAGCCATGGGGCCGCTCATGTAGACGCTAGCGATATAGGTATAGACTAAGGCTAGGCTAATCGTCAGGGCGGCCTCAATCGCAATGAGGACAGCCCGAGGTGGGCGGGTGAAGCGCACAACCAGCCAACCGGTCGCCTCGCTCGCGGTAAGGCCCCACCGAACAAGCCGACTAGCAAGGGGGGCCTGGGGTATGACGAGACCTTCTACGATCATCGGCATAATGTAATCGCTTACATAGGCACCGATGTCGATGACCAGCATGATTTGGAGATACAGACGTACCCGACGACGCAAATGCTCGAGTTCGCGTGGACTGACATTAGTTTCCCCAATGAGATGCTGGCGATTCACCGCGCGTCCTTTCCTGGTGAAGGAGAGCTAGCATCCTACCGTAGCTGGGTCTTTAGCGCTTTTGAAACCGCTATTTTCTTGATCCACCCCATTTCCAGTCGCGAATGTCAGGTTGATCGTCGCCGTGCTCCGCAATGTAGGACTTATGCTCCACGCGTTTGTATTGCATCTGCTGCCGGACATGGGCCGCAATGGGGCCCAGCTTCGGAACCCGATCAATCACGTCCATCACTAATCCATAGCGATCTAAGTCGTTCATCATCGTGATGTCAAAAGGCGTGGTGGTGGTGCCTTCTTCTTTATACCCGCGAACGTGCAAGTTCTTGTGGTTCGTCCGGCGATAGGTCAGCCGATGAATCAGCCATGGGTAGCCATGGAAAGCGAACATGATGGGCTTGTCCGTGGTGAAGATGCTGTCGAACTCTTTGTCGTTCAGGCCGTGAGGATGCTCACTCTGAGGTTGGAGTTTCATCAGGTCTACGATATTCACCACTCGAACCTTGAGATCGGGGAAGTGTTTTCTCAACAGGTCTACCGCGGCCAAGGTTTCCAAAGTGGGAACGTCGCCACAGCAGGCCATCACCACGTCGGGTTCTCCGCCCTGGTCGTTGCTGGCCCAGGGCCAAATGCCAAGACCGGCACTGCAGTGGTTGATTGCGTCGGCCATACTTAGCCACTGAGGCATGGGTTGTTTGCCCGCCACAATCACGTTTACGTTGTTGCGACTGCGAAGGCAGTCATCGGTCACGCACAACAGAGTATTTGCATCCGGGGGCAGATACACGCGTATGACCTCGGCCTTTTTGTTGACCACATGATCAATGAAGCCCGGATCTTGATGACTGAAGCCATTGTGATCCTGGCGCCATACGTGAGAGGACAATAGGTAGTTTAAGGAAGCGATAGGCCGACGCCAAGGAATGTCGTTACAGACCTTCAGCCACTTGGCGTGCTGATTGAACATCGAATCAACGATGTGGATAAACGCCTCATAGCACGAGAACATTCCGTGGCGGCCGGTCAGAAGATAACCCTCAAGCCAGCCTTCACACTGATGTTCGCTCAGCATTTCCATGACGCGCCCGTCGGGGGCAACATGCTCGTCGCTGGGAAGAATCTCTGCGGTTGAAGATCGGTTGGTGACCTCAAACACGGCTCCCCAACGGTTGGAGTTGGTTTCGTCCGGGCTGAACACCCGGAAGTTTTCCATGTTTCCTTTGACCACATCCCGGATGAATTCGCCTTGTACGCGCGTGGCCTCACCTTTAATAGCTCCGGGTTGCTTGACCTCCAGGGCGTAATCGCGGAAGTCCGGGAGACGGAGCTTGCGGAGCAAAAGGCCGCCGTTCGCATGGGGGTTGGCACTCATCCGTCGATCGCCTTTGGGTGCCAGCTCAGCCAGCTCGGGAATAAGTCGCCCTTCGGAGTCAAACAACTCCTCAGGCCGATAGCTCTTCATCCACTGCTCCAGGATTTCGATGTTCTCTTCTTGCTTCATGTGCTTCATGGGCACCTGGTGGGAGCGGAAGGTTCCTTCGGATGGTTTGCCATCGATCACCTTGGGACCCGTCCATCCTTTGGGGGAGCGTAGGACGATCATGGGCCATTGGGGGCGCTTGCTAACGCCGTTTTCTCGAGCCTCTTTTTGAATGTGTTTGATCTCGCGGACAACCTGATCGAGGGTGGTGGCCATTTTTGCGTGCATGGTTTCGGGGTCGTCCCCCTCAACAAAATACGGTTTGTACCCGTAACCGATCATTAAGGCTTCCAATTCCTCGTGAGGAATGCGTGCCAGGACAGTAGGGCCGGCGATCTTGTGTCCGTTGAGATGAAGAATGGGAAGCACTGCCCCGTCATGCACCGGGTTCAAGAATTTGTTCGAATGCCAACTGGTGGCAAGGGGGCCGGTTTCCGCCTCACCATCGCCAACCACGCAGGCCACAAGCAAGTCCGGATTATCGAAGGCGGCACCAAACGCATGCGATAAGGCATAGCCGAGTTCCCCACCCTCATGAATCGAGCCCGGAGTTTCGGGCGAGACATGACTAGGAACGCCACCGGGAAACGAGAACTGCTTGAACAGCCGGCGCATCCCGACTTCATCCTGTGAAATATTCGGGTACACCTCGCTGTAGGTGCCCTCTAAATACGCATTGGCTACTAAGGCAGGGCCGCCATGTCCTGGGCCTGTGATATAGATCGCGTTGAGATCATGCTCTTTAATCGCACGGTTAAGATGAACGTAGAGAAAGTTCAATCCGGGAGCGGTACCCCAGTGACCTAGGAGCCTCGGCTTGGTGTGTTCCAAAGCCAATGGTTTTTTGAGCAGGGGATTGTCGAAGAGATAGATCTGGCCGACAGAGAGATAGTTGGCCGCTCGCCAATAGGCGTCGATTTTCTTCAGGCTTTCGCCAGAAGGATCTTGTTTGGCTAACTCGGGGCTGGTTTGTACAGAACTCATGATTGTCCTCCACACAGCACCCTGCATGAGGCCCAATACCCCGCATGAGGGCTCTGTTGTTCAACAATTCTAACTGACCCGGAGAGGGCTTGGCAGTGAATACAGCAATTCCATATTTGGCTAATCCAGGAGGCTTTCGTAGGGCTTTCTGCTGTCTAGGTAGGTTCGTGCAGCAAGCAATCCCGGGTAGCGCTAGCGATCTCTAGCTCTTCATCAACTCCTGCTACATAGCATGCAATTCCTGCGTTGCTTTCGCCGATGCTGACCGCCTCGCCCGGAGTAACCGCAAGCGTGTCCTCATTGCGCCCGCTGTCGAGAGTCAGTCTGCACCACTCCATATTTTCACAGATTCGGTGGCGAATGATGGGGGAGTGT
>JABDJR010000111.1 GCA_013003415.1 Candidatus Eiseniibacteriota bacterium
TTCTAAACGTTCGCTTCTGGCGCTCGAAAGACGGTGGCAAGACCTACGATAGCATCCGCACCCCCCATGTCGATCATCACGATCTTTGGATCGCCCCCGAAGATCCCCTGCGCATGATCGTCGGTGACGACGGCGGCGGCCAGTGTTCGGTCAACGGTGGCGAAAGTTGGAGTCGGTACACCAACCAACCCACGGCACAGTTTTATCGCGTCACCGTGGACAATGTCTTTCCCTATCGCATCTACGGTGCGCAACAAGATAACTCCACCGTGCGCATCGCCCATCGGTCCGGCGGCGGCTTCATCGGGGAACGCGATTGGGAACCTACCGCCGGCGGTGAGAGCGGTCACATCGCCCCCCACCCGGAAGACCCGGATATTGTTTACGGCGGTTCCTACGGTGGCTTCCTCACCATGTACAACCACCGCACTGAAGAAGTGCGTGCGGTCAACGTGTGGCCCGACAACCCCATGGGCATGGGCGCAGGCGAGCTGAAGTATCGCTTCCAATGGAACTTCCCCATCTTCTTTTCCCCCCACGATTCGAACGTGCTGTACACGACCGGCAATATCATGTTCAAAACCACCAACGGTGGGCAAAGCTGGGATCCGATCAGTCCGGACCTCACCCGAAACGACCCCAGCACCCTTGGCTCCAGCGGTGGGCCAATCACCAAAGACAACACCAGCGTCGAGTACTACGCCACCATCTTTGCCGCAGAAGAATCGCCTCACGAGAAAGGTGTGATTTGGGCGGGTTCCGATGACGGCCTTCTGCACATCACACGGGACGGCGGGGAGAACTGGACCAACGTCACTCCCAGCGGCATGCCGGAGTGGATGCAGATCAACAGCATCGAGATTCACCCCACCGAACCCGGTGGCCTCTACGTGGCCGGAACCCGGTACAAGTCCGACGACTTCGCGCCCTATCTCTACAAGACGACCAACTACGGCAGCTCTTGGAAGAAGATCACGCGCGGAATCGATCCCACGCACTTCACCAGGGTCATTCGCGCCGACCCTGAGCGAGCCGGACTACTGTATGCAGGAACCGAAAGCGGCCTCTACATCTCCCTAGACGATGGCGAGTCCTGGCGACCGTTCCAGCGAAACTTGCCCATCGTTCCCATCACCGACCTCGCGGTCACGAATCGCGATCTTGTGGTGGCCACCCAAGGGCGTTCCTTTTGGGTGATGGATGACCTTTCCACTGTGCATCAGCTGAGCGATGCCGTTCTCGCAAGCAAGTTTCACCTGTTCACGCCACGCCCCACCTACCGCATGGGAGGCGGCGGAGGACGCACCTCGATGACTCAGGGCACCAACCCCCGAAACGGGGTCTATATCGACTACCACCTCACCCAAGCTCCGAAAGACTCCAGCAAAGTTGTCCTACGCGTGCTGGAAGAAAACGGCGATGTCATCAAAAGCTTCACTCATAAAGAAGACCAACTACCCCTTGAGGTGGGCTCCAACCGGTTTGTGTGGAACATGCGTTACGAAGACGCCGAGCGTTTCGACGGCATCATCCTCTGGGGTGGCGGCCTAACGGGACCCAAAGCCGTACCCGGGTTCTACAAAGCTCGCCTTGTCATGGAAGATGACTCGCTCGAGGTTCCCTTTGAGATCAAAATCGACCCGCGCATTCAAGCCACCGAACTTGATTTGCAGGCCACCTTCGATTTTCAGATGGAAGTAAGAGACAAGCTCACCGAAGTGCATAAGACCATCAAGGCGATTCGTAGCGTTCGCGATCAAATCAACACGGTGAACAAAGGCGTGGACCCGGAACACGCGATGAAGGACTCGCTGGAGAGCGTGGCCAAAGAAGTGCTCAAAGAAATGAAAGAGGTGGAGGAAGCTCTCTACCAAACCAAGAACCAAAGCAACCAAGACCCGCTGAACTATCCCATTCGACTCAACAACCGTCTGAGTTTTCTTAGCAGCCTGAGCGGGTACGGAGATTTCAGCCCCACCGATCAGACCATCGCGGTTCAAGAAGAGGTCACGAAACTCATCGACGAACAGCTTCGGGCTTGGCGATCCATTCGCGATTCTAAAATTCCTGAGTTTAATGACCTGGTGAAGGAAGCAGCGATCCCGGCGGTTGTATTGCAACCATGAAGATCAGCCCCTTAAAGACCGTTCTTTTTATCCTTGGAATTGTTGGTGGTTATTTTGCCGCCGATGCGATTTTTGGGTCTTCCTCTGAAGAAGAAGGTGCCGGCAATACCTCGGGAACGGCCGTTTCCTCCCAGGTACCTGAGGGCGCGAGTCAAAACAACTCCGGTTCAGATGAAGATCCTTGGGGTGGTGACGACACGCCTTGGCCGGACACCCTGGTGACGGTGGAAGTGTTACCGATTCAAACACCCCTTTGGCGCACGGCCAAAGATACCCTTGCCGTCATTTTTACCATGGAACCCGGATGGCACATTTACTGGCAGGGAAAAAACGATTCCGGCCTCTTCCCCAGCGTCACTTGGACGGTTCCCCGCGGTGTCCGCGTGGGTGACTTGATCTGGCCCACCCCAAAACGAAAGCCCGCTCCCGGGAATATTCTGGATCATGTTTACGAGGATAAAGTTGCCCTATTGGTGCCTATCTCTATCGTTCGGGGCGGCCCCTTGGGCGACATCACTCTCGAGGCAAAGATTGACATGATGGCGTGCCGGGAAGCCTGCGTCCCGGAATCGGCCCGTGTCAGCGTGACTCTGCCGGTGGTCCGAGGTTCCGAGGCCCAGTCGAGCGACCGGAATCGCATCCCCGAGGTCGTCCAAACCCGGAAAAAGCTTCCCCGACCCCAAAAACAGAGCGATGGATTAGCCGTGACTTGGGAGGACAATCTCTTTAAGATCACTGCTGCCGAGGCCCAGAAGCTTGTCTTCTATCCAAAACTTGAGTGTTCTGAGCTGGCTAACCCCACACGCGACGCCGAGGCCTCGGGAGCCACGCTATCTATGGAATTCTCCCCGCCGGTGAATGCTAGTACTCAAGTAGAAGGTATCTTGGAAGTCCAGAAATCTTCTGGCACCACTTATATAGAGGTCTCATGGAAGGGTCCCTAGTCTCCAATACGGCTAGTTGCTTCCACTGACCAAAGGAGAGATGGAATGATTTCGATGAGATTGAAACAGTTTCCCCGCTTAGCCATGGTCCTGGCTTTGCCCGCCCTACTGATGGCTTGCCCAAGCTCGAATGCGGAAGACACCCAAGCCGACGCCAAACCTGGCGAAATTAAGAAGGCTGAAGGCCAATTCAAGGCAACCGGTGGCGCCAACCCCTTAGCCGATGCCCCGGTCACGGCCATGATGGGCAAGCTTGCCCCCGACTTCACGCTGACCGACACCGACGGCAAGAAGCACCAACTCAGCAAGTACGTTGCTCAAGGGAAGGTCGTTGTTCTTGAGTGGTTCAACCCTGACTGTCCCTTCGTGAAGAAGCATCACTTGAACAACAAAACCATGAAAGGCGCTTTTGAGGCGTTTGCCGAGAAAGATATTGTTTGGCTTGCCATCAACTCCGGTGGCAAAGGCAAGCAAGGTTACGGCCTGGAAAGAAACCAGAAGGCGCGCCAGGAGTACGACATTGTCTATCCCGTGCTTCTCGACGAGAGTGGCAAGGTGGGTCAGGTGTACGGTGCCAAAACCACCCCACAGCTCTATGTGATCAGCCGCGAAGGCAACCTGGTCTATAACGGTCCCTTGGACGATGTCCCCAACCCCGGCACCATCGGCGACATGGACGTCTTTAACAGCCTCATGGGCAACTGCTGCGAGGGCAAAGATGTCGAGCCCACCCAAATTAAGTCCTATGGTTGCAGCGTGAAGTACGCTTCCTAGACTTTTTCTTTTTGCAGCAAGGGAGTAGGGTTTTACCCTGCTCCCTTTTGCTTTTCCTGGGGGCAGCCAAAAGCTCCCTTCATTAACGGAATTCGAAGAAAATGAACAAGAACTTGCTCCCTCATCCCACTGCGGAAGCCGTCCGACTGAAAGACAACGTCACCCTCGACGCCCTCAAAGATCAAAGTCGAGGAGTGGAAACTTCCGGTTCTGCCACCATCACCGGTAAGGCACTCATCTTCTGGGACGATAAAGACCCTTCCAAAAAGCTCGACGCCATCGACACCGACAAGATCACACCTTCCCATTTTTGTGTTTCCGAAAGCCTCGAGGCGATCGACGAGAAATGGAAGGAAGGGGCCTTTCACTACCTCATGCCCGACTTCCGAAAGCGCGTTCACGCGGGTCAAACCTTTCTCATTGCTGGAGATCGTTTCGCAATCGGATCCTCGCGCGAAATGAGTCCGGCCGGGCTCAAAGCGATCGCTGAAGAAGTTAGTTTAGAGATGGTGATTGTTTGCGGGAACAACATGGGAGACATCTTTCGACGAAACTCACTGAACTTAGGATTGCAGGTCATTCAATCGCCCGAGGCGGTAGCCGACGCCAAAGATGGCGATACCTTCTCCTTCGACAAGGTCACGAGACACCTCACGAACACGACTCAAAACAAAACCTATGAACCCGTCCCCCTGACCCTAAAAGAAGAAGAGATCAGGCAGGGCGGAGGCATCTTTGCCGTGGGTCGGCGTGAGCTTTGGGAATCCGCCCGCCAAGCCCCGGACATCCGCTGGCCCGACGAGGCTACGGCGCGCAAACTAACGAGCACCGAACAGATTCTCTGGGCCCATCGTGTGGACAAAAGCGAAGAGATTAAGCCCGGGATGACGCTCAAAGTGTGGGCCGATCTCCTCCCCGGCTCCGACGGAACCGCCCCTTTTGCCATCCACACCTTCAACCAGATCACCGGAGGCGAATCTATCTTTCCCCGCCGTGCGGCTGTGGCCAGCGATCACTTTGTGTTTACCGGCCGCGAAGCCGACGCCAAGAACACTCAGATTGGGCGACAGTTCGCGGATCTTCACGGAATGGAGCGCCCCTACTTCGCCGATCCGGGTGACGGCATCTTCCATTTCTATTTCCCCGAGCAAGGTCTCGTGGTTCCCGGCGCATTCATCCCCGGGGCCGATTCCCATAGCCGTGCCTACGGTGCCTACGGAGCACTGGGGATGGGCATAGGAAGCACAACTTTAGGCTTTGGCTGGTCCACCGGTTACATCTACGCCACGGTTCCCAAGGCGCGTCGCGTTCGCTTCACCGGCAAGTTAAACCCGTGGGTGGGCGGGAAAGACATTGTTCTCAAACTCCTGGAACGCTGGGGGGCAAAACAATCTCAGGGAATGTCCGTAGAGTTCATCGACGAGAACGGACAACTTCCGATGGCCTATCGCAACACCATTGCCAATATGATGGCGGAAGCGGAAGCTTTAAACGGCATCTTTGCTCCCGACGAAATCACACGAGCTTGGTTCGCCGAAAAGGGCATGCACGATCTTCCCTACCCCTTCTTTAAACCGGGAAGCGAAGCGCATTATGAGATCGACGAAGTTTTCGATCTCAGTGAAGTGGAGCCCATGATTGCAAAACCGTTTTCTCCGGGAAACGCATTCCCAGCCGAAAAGGTGTCCGAAGAAAAGATCACCTTCGACAAGGCTTACATCGGATCCTGCACCAACGGTAGCTACCAAGATCTCCTTCAGGCAGCGCTTGTCATTCAAGCCGGCCGAGACAAAGGCTACGTTGCCTCCAAAACCGACTTTGTCATCTTCCCCGGCTCCGGCGGGGTGAAGAAGAAAATCGAATCGAAGGACCCCAAACTTTCCGGAGAATCCATTGCCGAAGTTTTCCGATCGGTGGGCGGGGAAATTCGGGAAAGTTGGTGCGGCCCTTGTTTCGGTCAGGGGGCCGACGCGCTCGAGCCGGGGCAGCGCGCCATCACCACATTCAACCGCAATTGGCAGAACCGCATGGGTGCGGGGGGTGAAGGATTCTTAGCCAGCCCCGTGATTGTGGCGGCCAGTGCCCTCTTGGGGTACATGGCTCCCCCA